>JADLAJ010000340.1 GCA_020848255.1 Chitinophagales bacterium | reverse complement strand
TCAACAACAGTACAAACGAAATATCATATACGGTTTTCTTCTCCATAACTATTTCTTCAAATATAAATTAAAAACTTTGTGTTGTTAGTGTCTTAGTGGTTTAATGTCGAAAACTTCTAACACAATCATAAACTCTCCGGTTTTAAGATGTATAATGTATTCCGTACTTTTGCGACAATTAATAAGATATGGAATACAATTTTTCGCAAATAGAAAAAACGGCACAGGATAAGTGGAAAGATAAAAACGTTTACAAAATAAACAATGACACCTCCAAACCAAAATATTACGTACTGGATATGTTTCCTTACCCGAGCGGAGCCGGTCTGCACGTGGGGCATCCGCTAGGCTATATTTTCTCTGATATTTACGCCCGTTACAAACGCATGAAAGGTTTCAATGTGTTACATCCTATGGGTTTTGATGCTTTTGGTTTGCCTGCAGAACAATACGCGATTCAAACCGGTCAGCATCCCGAAAAAACTACTAAAGACAATATCGAAACATACATCAAACAATTACAAAAAATCGGGTTTTGCTATGACTGGAGCAGACAGGTTACGACTTGCGAACCTGTTTACTATAAACACACGCAATGGATTTTTCTTAAACTGTACAATTCCATTTATAGCTATAAAAACCAATCTGCGTACGATATTTCGGTTTTAATCAAACATTTTGAAGAACACGGAAATCATAATAATACTGCTTACACCACTTCAGATGTAGCGGAATTTTCAGCAGAAGACTGGAAGAACTATTCAGCCTTGGAAAAACAAGCCATTTTAATGGAATATCGTCTGGCGTATCAGAAGGAATCCTTTGTAAACTGGTGCCCGGCTTTAGGTACCGTGTTGGCTAATGATGAGATTGTAAATGGGGTTTCAGAACGTGGCGGACATCCGGTGGAAAAGAAAAAAATGTCGCAATGGTTTTTGCGTATCACCGCATATGCCGAACGATTGTTACAAGGCTTAGATACGTTGGACTGGAGCGAAAGTATGAAAGATATGCAGCGCAACTGGATTGGAAAATCAATAGGAGCAATGGTGTCGTTTCCATTAAAAAATCACAACGAAAAAGTAGAAGTATTTACCACAAGAGTAGATACGATTTTTGGTGTTTCGTTTTTGGTAATTGCACCTGAACACGATTTGGTCAATCAAATCACAACGCCTGAATTTATAGGTGCTGTAGAAGATTATAAAAAAGTTTGTGCGTCCAAATCTGATATCGAAAGACAAGCCGAAAAACAAGTTACAGGACAATTCACCGGTGCTTATGTGTTGCATCCTTTTACACAAACCGAAGTACCTGTATATATTGCAGATTACGTGCTGGCTGGCTATGGAACGGGAGCGGTGATGGCAGTGCCTTCCGGCGATCAGCGCGATTATTTGTTTGCGAAGAAATTTGATTTACCCATCATTCCGATTTTAGATGAACAGCGAAATATAGAGAACGAAGCGGACGCGACTAAAGAAGGAAAATACATCAATTCTGTTTTCATTAATGGAATGAATTATAAAGAAGCGACCGCAACTTTAATTCAAAAATTAGAAGAGAAAAAGTTAGGCTATGGCAAAGTGAATTTCCGTATGCGCGATGCAGGTTATTCACGACAAAGATACTGGGGCGAACCGTTCCCGATTTACTACGATAAAGATGGCATTATTCACACCGTCGCAGAAGATAAATTGCCAGTGACTTTACCCCAGGTAGAATCTTACAAACCTACCGGAACCGGCGAAAGTCCTTTGGCAACAGCAACAGAATGGGTAACACAAAACGGCGAAGGCACACGTATGGAAACCGATACAATGCCTGGTTATGCTGGAAGTTCCTGGTATTTTTTACGTTACATGGATCCTGAAAATCCTACTGAATTAGTAAGCAAAGCAGCACAGGAATACTGGCAAAATGTTGATTTTTATGTAGGTGGTTCTGAGCATGCTGTCGGACATTTATTGTATTCTCGTTTCTGGCATAAGTTCTTAAAAGATATCGGCAAAGTAAGCACCGAAGAACCATTCAAAAAAATGGTAAACCAGGGGATGATTCAAGGGGTGAGTAAGTTTGTTTATCGACTTACAAACATTGTTACAACAAAATCCATATATGTTACAAAAAGTATTTATGATGTTGTTGCAAATCAAATTGACGATAATGGAGAATATTTAGTTAAAATAAAAAATCAATTATTACCAGAAAAACATAAGGACTATTTAGAATTTTATGGTTTTACGTATACGTATCATCATGTTGATATAAAATATGTAAAAAATGATACTCTTGATTTTGAAAAATTAAAAGCAGAAGATCATAATTATAAAGATGCTATTTTCATTACTGAAGAAGACGGCAATTACTATTGCGGTTCTGAAGTAGAAAAAATGTCCAAGTCAAAATTCAATGTGGTCAATCCCGACCAAATTATTGAACAATACGGTGCAGATACTTTCCGTATGTATGAAATGTTCCTCGGGCCCATTGATACTGCAAAACCCTGGGATACCAATGGTATTTCCGGTG
>JADLAJ010000339.1 GCA_020848255.1 Chitinophagales bacterium | reverse complement strand
TCTTTCAGCGATTGTTCGATTTGCTTTGCACGGTTTTCCGCTTCCAGCATTTTGCGGTTGCGCTGCTCGATTTCCTTATTGTGTTCTTCTTTTTGTTTTAAAAAGAACTCCTTCGCTTCCATCATTTTATCTTTTTTCAAAGATTCAGCGGTGTTTAAGGCGCTTTTTTTGATGAGTTCTGCTTCTGCTTTGGCTGTTTCTTCTAATGCTTTTGCTTTTTCTTCGATGATTTTTGCTTCCGCCAATTGTTTGTCCACGTTTGCCTTAGACACTAATTTGCCTATTACAAAACCAACTATCAGTGCTACTACACCTGCGATTATTGCTATTATTATTGGATCCACTGTGTTTGTTGTTTATATTGTTATTTAATTTATTTCTGTTACTTTTTGATGGAAAGCAATCAAAACCCTTAAAGTAAAAGTAGGAAGATAGAAACCATCCTTCTTTTTATCTTTTACACAGCATAAGAATAACTCTGAAAAATCAGAAGAGTGTGATACCGAGTTGCTTGTCGAGCAAGGCTTCCAGTTCATCGAGTTTGGCGTCGATGTTTGCGTTAGTGGCTTTATTTTTATTCTGCAAAACTTCCGCGGTCGACTGCAGGGCAATCATGGACAGGAAATCCTGCCGGTCGCGGGTAAGTAATGTTTTTTGATATTCGGCTATTTTATCATTGATATCCTTGGCGGCCTGTCGAACATAGCCTTCTTCATCCGTAGACACTTTTAACTTATAAGGTCTTCCGGCGATTAATAGATTTATGTTGAGTGGTTCTGCCATTATTGTATCAATTTTGCCAAACAGTCGTCAATTTCTTCCATAAACTCTTTCAACTGTTGCTTTGTCACTGCTCTTTCCTTCTCGGATAAATGCACTTCTTTTGCTGCTTTAATATATTGTATCTGTTCTTTTAAACTTTCTTTTTCTTTATTTAGTTCACTAATTTTATTCTCTAATGCTGAAATCTTAAGTTCGAAGCCAGTATTACTTTCTTCTAACTTTTGATTTTTTTCTAAAATTAGTTGAATTTTTTTAAAAATCCTTGCCCATTTGTCATCAATCTTTGCCATTTTAACGAATTATAGCGTTTAACTGTGATTGGTATTCTTCCATTAATTTTTTCATAACACCATCAATATCATTATCTTGCAGTGTTTTTGCGTCATCTCTGAAGGTAAAACTCACGGCGTAGGATTTATTCTCCGGTCCGATTTTCTCATCTTCATAGATATCGAATAACTCAATATTACGCAAAATTTTCTTTCCAAATTTCTCCGCTATCGATTTTACCTCAGAAAATTTCACTTTTTTATTCAGTAAAAGGGCTAAATCGCGTTTTACTGCCGGATATTTAGAAATCTCCGTGTAATTGATATTCACCTTTTTAGCTACAGCGACAATGGCATCCCAGTTAAAATCCGCAAAATATACCTCTTGTTTGATATCAAACTGTTTGGTGAACTGCGTATGTACTTTTCCAAATTCTACCAATACCTTCTCTCCTTTTTTGTACAGCAGAGAATAATTGAAGATTTCAGATAAGTCATTATCCAGCACATCAAAAGCAGTAATACCAATTTTTGATAAAACCGCATCTACTATCGATTTGAGATAATAGAAGTCAGATTTCTTGCCCGGTGTGTTCCAATTAGTATTTGATTTATTTCCGGAAATGAAAATGGCTAAATGGTTCTTCTCGGTGTACTCTTCATTTTTATGATATGTTTTCCCAAATTCAAATAATTTGACATTAGAGTTCTTGTGATTGATATTATGGGAAACCGATTCCAGTCCGGAAAACAACATGTTGTTTCTCAGCACATCCAATTCCACATTGATGGAACTCAGTAAACGCACCCAGTTTTCAGACGATTGATTTTTCAGCAAGGACTGGTATTTTGATTTCGTAATGCTGTTGTTCATCATTTCATAGAAACCAAAATTCACTAAGGTATCTGCTGTATTATTGTACAATTTATCCGCATCGAAGGATTTGGAAAAATTGACGCTGGCATTCAATTTTGTTGGAATGACCACATTATTGAAACCATAAATACGTAAAATATCTTCTATCACATCTGCTTCACGGGTAACATCTGTACGATAAGGCGGAATGAGCAATACTAGGGTTGTTTCGTTTTCAGAAGCAATTTTCATTTCCAGCAAGTCCAGTATTTTTTTGGTATCTTCTTTAGAAATATCAGCACCGGTTAATCGTTTGATATTTTTGTATTCCAGTCTTACCTTAAACGGTTCGAATGCCTGGGATTGAACATTATATATTTCGGATGCAACTTCGCCTCCGGCCAATTCGGAAATCAGTTGTACGGCACGCAATAAAGCAGTTTCCGTAACTGCCGGGTCTATACCTTTTTCAAAATGAGTGGCGGCATCTGTACGCAATCCGTGACGGGTAGAAGTTCGTCTGATAGTTTTCGGATCGAAATAAGCACTTTCCAGAAAGATAGACGTTGTAGAATCTTTCACTCCGGAATGTAAGCCACCATAAACTCCTGCGATGCACATGCCGTTACTTTCGCCATCGCAAATCATTAAATCTTCTTCGTGCAATTCAATCACTGAATTATCCAATGCCGTGAACTTCGTTTTTGCCGGAAGATTTTTGACGATAATTTTATTGCCTTTAATTTCCGACAAGTCAAACGCATGTAAAGGCTGACCGTATTCATGCAACACAAAATTGGTGATATCAACGATATTATTAATCGGTTTTTGTCCGATAGCTTTCAAGCGGTTTTTCAACCAGGCCGGGGATTCAGTCACTTTTATATTTTGCAAAATGACACCGAGGTATTTTGGACAAGCTGTCTTATTTTCAATTGTTACTTGAAAATAAGTCGTGAGTCGTGAGTCGTGAGTCGTGAGTTTAGGTAAGTTGAGTGAATGTTCTTTCTTTGTTCTGAAGCTCAATGCCGCAGCTAGATCGCGAGCAACACCGATATGAGAAAAGGCATCGGTGCGGTTTGGTGTTAATCCGATTTCAATGACGTAGTCATTTTCCACCCCAAATAAAAAAGAAGCCTGCATGCCAACTTCCGTATTTTCGTCGAGCACCATGATACCGGCATGAGAAGCACCGAGTCCGATTTCGTCTTCCGCACAAATCATCCCCACAGATTCCACACCACGGATTTTCGCTTTCTTGATTTCAAACGGTTCGCCTGTGCTTGGGTATAATTTTGTTCCCACTAAGGCAACCACTACTTTTTGTCCGGCAGCCACATTGGGTGCACCACAAACGATTTGTAACACTTCGTTTCCTACATCTACTTTACAAACAGACAATTTATCGGCATCAGCATGTTTTTCCTTTTCCAGCACATGTCCTACCACCAGACCCTTCAAACCGCCTTTCACTGATTCGTAAGGTTCAATGCTTTCTACCTCCAAACCTATATCCGTTAATAAATTATGCAATTCCTCGTTCGTTAAGTCGAAATGCAGATATGATTTGAGCCAGTTAAGTGAAATTTTCATCCGTTTATGTATAAGTAATTAGAAACGTTAAAATTAAACAGATTCTTGTGATTATAAGCTATAAAGTTTAATTTTAAGAAAAACATAATTTATGAAAGTATCCTTAACAATTGTCGTTTTAAGTCTTTTTGTTTTCTCCTGCGGAAAGAAAAGCGATTGTTCATCGAATAATACCGGTTCTGTTATGATACATAACGAGGGAGATTTCATGCCATCCGGTACGGCAGATTTTTATCTTGGAAGTAGCAAAATTGCATCCGTAGCGAAAGGTGCAGAAGTTACAGTGGACAATATATCAGTTGGTCCCTTTATTGTAACGGTAAAAATTGGTGCTGACACTATTTACATAGATGAATTTCTTCCAGACACGGTAAAACAATGTCAGGAACTACATTACTCTACTGACAGATATCTGCCTGTTTCTGATAAACGCTTAAAGAAAAATATAGAACCAATCAATTGTGTTTTAGCCAATCTATGTAAGCTGAATGTTTTTTCTTATGATTATCAGGCGCCCACAGGGTATTCAGGATTTTTACCGAATGGCAAACATTTTGGTTTTATGGCTCAGGAATTAAAAGAAGTATATCCGAATTTTGTTCAACTGAATTCTAACGGTTATTATTCTGTCAATTATCAGGAAATGATTCCATTGCTGGTAAAAGGAATGCAGGAACAACAAACACAGATTGAGGAGTTGAAGAAAGAAGTGGCTGAATTAAAAAGTCTGGTGAAATCACAGCAGTCGGTTGCGATGAAGTAACTAAATCGTTTCTTTTCTCATCATAAGTTGTCTGAAAAATAAATAGACAACCAGTAAAAAGATGCCATAAAACAGGGTAATTCCTATGGTTCGTCCGTGCGCTGAAGGATTTATAACCCGTTCGCTGATATCGTATATCAGGCATTTGGTATCAAAGAAAACATCCCAGCTATTCCAGCGCAGGATTCTACCGATATAAATACCAAATGCTCCCAGAAAAACTGAACTGACAGTCAATATCCAAGCTGTTATTTTTCCGAATTTTTCAGTTATAACATTTTGAACGTCGTTGAGCGATAACAAGCCCATGATTAAGGCATTCCACGCACAGGAAACCACAATCAGCAGATTATACCAATAACCAAAACTCTTATCGGGATGCAGATGTATTAAATCCGTAATTATGTAGGGCGCATTCGGGAAAAATAATAACCACATTGCCACCACCGGAATCACGGTAATCTTATTAAATCTTTCTTTAAACAGGTATAGCCAGTTGGCGATAAAAAATGGAATGAATGCCAGAAATAAATTCCAAATCAGAAAGATGAAATGTAATTGCTTAGTGGCCATCACCCGTAATACAATTAATCCAAAGCTTAAGAAGCAGGACGCCATTAAGAGTAAGGTAAATTCTAATCGCTGATGTTTTTTGAGTTGATGTATAAATTGCATGGGGCAAAAATATTGTTACAATTAGTTGCTGTCAAATTACGGGAGTGAATATTTGTTAAGGAAAATTGTATTTAATATTTATTAACTTTGATTATGCCAATAGATTATCATTCCTTACTGGATATTGCTATCAGAAGCAGTTGTGTGTATATATTTATGATTGTCTCCTTCCGTATTTTTGGCAAGCGGGAATTATCACAATTGTCTATTGCAGATTTAGCTTTGGTGGTGCTGATCAGTAATGCCGTTCAAAATGCCATGGTGGGCGAGAATACCACGCTGTTAGGCGGGTTAACGGCAGGCACTGTTTTATTTGCCTTGAACATGCTGCTGGGTTTCTTAATGTTCCGTTTTAAAGGCTTTCGCAGTCTGGTACAATCTGAACCAGTTACCTTAATTTATGAAGGAAAAATTATCCAAAAAAACATGAAAGAGGTGTTATTGAGCAATGAGGAATTAATGGCAGCGGTAAGAGAACATGGTGTAGAAAAGATATCGGATGTGAGCCTTGCCATTATGGAAGTGGATGGTAATATTAGTATTATCTCGGGCAATGACAAGCATTTAGTTCGTACACAATACAGACGTAAACGTCGTCATAAAACAATGCAGGATATGTAATGCAAATAATTTTTCTGCTTTCTCTTTCAATTACGATATAAATATATATCTTCACAGAACTAAAAAAAATCTATGAGATTATTTATTTCTGTGTTACTCATCCTGTCATTTCCCGCATTATTTGCACAAAAATATACTGACAAGACTATCAAGCAAAGCTGTGATTGTATGTCAAAAGTGGACAGCAAGCTTGATGTAAAAATTATTGAGGAGAAGGTATCAAAATGCGTTGAAGACGCCATTCTGGCAAATTTTGAACAGTTGATGAAAGAAAACGACTTAGATATGCTTGATGAAAAAGCTTCGGATAAACTTGGTGAAACAATTGCCGTAAAATTAGTTTCTAAATGTCCTAAATTTTTAGAATTTGTACAAAAATTCCCTGATGAAGAAAGCACTACGGAAAAAGAAGTTGAATATGAATTTGCAGAAGGTGAGATTAGCAATGTTACTACATCTGATTATATCATTATTTCACTAAAGGAGTCTTCCGGAGATACGCGTTTATTTTACTTAGTTGAGTATTTCGTTGGTGCTGAAAAAATTACAGATAATCTAAGTTCATTAAAAAATAAAAAAGTAAAAATCGGTTATATCTCTAAGAAATTATTTAATAAAGAGATAAATAATTTCACCGAACGAAAGGCTATAGTAGCATTTGAATTCTGGAATTAGATTATTATTTTTTTCAGCAATACAATTTGTCCCAGGTGATAGTGCAAATGTGAAACTTGGCCATGTACATTTCTGTAAACGGATGTCCCTTCTTCGAAGATGGGTTGATCCAATGAGACATCTTCTTTCTGTGACAATGCCCTTATAAGTATTTCAAAAGAATTGAAAAAATCCTGTTTCAGAATTTGCCATTGTTCACCGGACAGTTCATTTATCACCGGAAAATCTTCTTCTATAACCGGCGTATAATTTACACCTTCCAGTCTTTTTGAAATGACATTATTCCAGCATGCTAAGTGTGCTGTTAATTCTGCAATATTCAGATGATTGCTATTGATTCGTTTTGTCGCTGTTTCAGCAGAAATATCTTTCAATGCCTGTTCTGCATTAATGCCTGTCCAGTTATTGCCGTTTGCCGTCTCTGTAATCAGTGTTTTAATTTTGTTGATTTCTGCATTCATAAATCTTATTTACGTTAAAAATACCCATTTGCAGGAACTATAGCAATTAGGACAAGAATCACTCTCAACACTATCACAATCAATACTTTACACAAAATACAATACTTGCTTTTATTAACAACATCGTTTATTTGTACCGGAAACATGAAATAAAATTGTTTATATTTATACATACACAATTTCTTATGCATAAGGATTTCGTTTTTATTTTACTAATTCTACTGTCAATTATTTCCGGTTGTAAGAAAGACAACAATCGAATTGCTCCACCTACTTATGAGTTGGATTCTGTTGCAATTGGATATTTAGATACAATAGGAAATTATTATTATTCAAGAACCATCACTACTAATCCAAACTTTATAGCTACAAGTATTCCATCTTCATCTATTTACAATGGAATATCAGGTATCAATTTCGAAGAGCGAAATGATAGCATTTTATTAAGCCAGTATCTTGATTTATTTTTTAGCGACAACTTATCCGATTACTGCTACATTGTAAATGGCAAATTCAATTCTTGTTACCATAAATACCTGACATCTTATTCGGTTGACGCATACCTGCATGAGTATAAACAAGACATCAATTATAATTCAAATGGAAGCCTGCAAACAATCACTAATGCGCAGGATAACCATTTTGATAAGTATGATAATCTTAATTCAATCGTACAAAGAAAAGTGCAGCAACTCTTTTTTTCTTATGCAGGCAATAATTTAAATAACATTGACCTGAATTTTTATTTGAATAATTATTATGATCCTGGTGTTCCTTACGATACAAGCAGTTATAACCAAGGTGAATATATAATTTCTTATCCAAACCATTATGCTAATCAAAAAAAATTAATCGGCTTTGATGTTAACGATATTATACTATCATCATTATTGGATATGAATTATTTTAACGATTTAGGATATATACGTACAATTGAGTTTACAGGACTGTTTGGACAGACACAATTATATAATTTAAAAATAGCCGAGCCATTTGTACTTACAAAAAACGCCACTTTCAATACAAATTGTGAAAATCTAATTGAACATATTCACTTTAACTATATTTATACACCTGAAATGCAATTATTTCAGTATCCATTCAATGCATCAGTCGATATTAATATATCCTATGAATTTGATACAGCAAATAATAACAGAATTAAAACCATGACAATACATACAATTCCATTAGCAATGATCTCAGGGACATTTTACACGCAAAATTCTCAAAAACTTAAGTATACTTTTTACTATAAAGACTAAATAATAGTTTTTATAAAATCACTGACAAGATAAGCGATTAACTTTCCGGTAGTGGAAGACTTCTGTCCGTTATCCAGTTCACTTGCGCCTTCGCAAATATGCAGATAGGCCATTTTGTTTTTTGAAGCTGTCTGATGAATGAATTGCCGTGCTTGTATAGTGGTAAATCCGCTTGGAGAAACGGCACTCGACACTACATTTTCAATGGCATCCAAATCTATTTCAATACCCGTGTAACCATTTCTTGTAAAATACAATAACACTTCCGTTGCTTGTTCTATTGCTATTTTCTGAGAAACAATAATATCTTCAAAAAAGTGAGCCTGAATATTTTTGTTTTTGTGAATCGTATCCAGCATGGATTGAGACATGTAGTTTTGGTGTAAGCCAAGAATGCCGTATTTATTTAAATAGCCTTCCTGCATCGCATAAGAAAAACCATTACCGGAATGCCGGCCTTCCAGCGCACGAAAATCAGCATGTGCATCAAAGTTGATGACATTGATTTGTGCTTTCTTTATTTTTCCGGTTTCCTGCAAACCTAAAGCTGCCCCTTTAATATTTCCATAGGCGTTGTTGTGGCCGCCGCCGATTACGATTGGAATTTTACCGCTAGCCACTACTTTCTGCATTAATCCTGCCACCTGTTTATCTATTTCAACAACTAATTCTCGCAGATATTCTAGCGGCTTATTTTTTGATTTCTTTTGCAATTCAGAAAAATCAAATTCACCGAGCAGTAAAATACTTTCTCCGCTCAGAAATTGATTGTGTTGAATATTGAAAAAAGAACCCAGAAAGGATTTCCAGGCCGTATGCGTTCCACCAACACCTAAATTCGCTCTCACGCCGATATCCTCCGGAATTCCTATCAAGACAAATTTTGCAGGTGATTTCTTCAATTCATTCAGCCATTTCTTTTCATTAGAAACAGCCTGAATTTTCTCTCCCAATTTAGTTTCACCTGAACGTGTTCTGGTAAATGCCAAATGGCTTTCCTTTTTGTAAAAGGTGAAGTATTGCATGAAATAAAGGTAAGAAATTTATAGCTGAAATTTATTTATTGAGATGAAACCACGTAATCAAAATCAAAAAAGAAATAGAAAACTACACTTCCTGTAATTCTCTTTGTACTGATTTTTTTGTCACTTTCTCGTTCAGCAAGGAAGTATCCGACATTTTATTAATGCTTTCGGAAATGGGTGAAGATTTGAAAACCCAGTATTTCTGCAACATAAAATTAAATCCAATGGAAACAAATAAGTCAACGATAATTCTGGTTATTTTATAATCCAAATGCAATGCATGCGTCAGGAAATAAGTACCGTTGGATTTTAAGAATATACTGCCAGCCACTACAATATAAAATTTCAAAAGCTGACTGGTTAAAGATGGTTTAACAGATTGATAGGTCCAGTATTTATTAATCGAGAAATTAATCACGGCACCAATTAAACCACCTACTACAATTGAATTTCGTAAGGAAAGATGCAACAATTCCACACATAACACCATGATTCCGTAATCGCACAAGCCACCTACAAAAGCAGAAATTTGTGCTTTTCCAAAAACCAATATGGATTTTTTCTTCACCATTTATTGTGCTGCTTGTTTTTTTAATTTTTCTTCTGCATCTCTTTCGTTTCCTAATTTTAATAGTTTGAATGTATCGACTACATTAATCAGGAAAAACAATACGTTACCTATCGTAGAAAAATAAATCAGTATGTTTCCAAAATACCACTCGGTGACCACCACTAAACACAAAAGAATTCTTACTTCTGTTGGTCCTATAGGACCCGGATCAATGGTATATTTATCTGTAATCTTGTAGCGCAACTGAGCAATTAAAACTACCCATGCATAATTACAGGCAAAAAGAAATACAAATATTTTATATGCATCATCGATGTACAAATAGAAACCAAGGCTCATAATTACAAGAGAAAGCCAATCCATAATACAATCTAATGCAAAGCCGTACCACTTTCTGGGTGTATTTCTGTAATATGCAATTCTGCCGTCTAAAGAATCGCCGAACCAATTAATGGCAAACCCCAGAATAGCCCATAATAAATGAATCTTTTCGTGTGTGATGCTGGCAAAATAAAATCCTGCAAAAACAATTACAGTACCTAACATGCCGATAGCTGTGAGCAAATCCGGTGTTAAAAATTTTGGCATTATGCGACAGAGAAATAAAAGTGTTGGTTGTTCTAAACCACGAAGTAAATTTGTTCTGCTTCTGTCTATTGAACCTTTCTGGTTTTTGTCTTCTCCTAAAATACTCATAGTGAAAGCAAAATTAGTATATAGATGTTAGATGAAGATTAAAATGAGGTCAAATTAAGTTCACACTACTTTCATTTATGTGTAATTACTATAAATATACCGAAATTCAGTTACCTATATAAAGTTACCGTTAATCATAATTTTATCGATTAGATTGGTTCCGAAACTGTATGCAAGAAGTGAAAGCGATGTAATTGGTCGAGTAAAAATAAGATTTGCTCGTTTTCCTATGGTGATGCTGCCGACTTCATTTTGTAGTTCCATTGCAAAAGCGCCGTTTATGGTAGCTGCATTGATAGCTTCTTCCGGCAACATTTTC
>JADLAJ010000338.1 GCA_020848255.1 Chitinophagales bacterium | reverse complement strand
GGTAACTCCCATTCCGTTTGTAGAAATGGATAACGAAGTGATGACATATATCTCACCAAGCAGGCATTGTGAATCGGATAAACTCATAGAATTTGCTGCTAAAGAATTCGGACATTTTCCGGATAATTATACAAAAGTAAAGGCTATTGACGAGTGGATTTTCAATTCGGTAAAATATATAACAGGTTCCACCAATTCAAGTGAATCCGCCTGCGATACCATGATTAGCAGGAGAGGTGTTTGTAAAGATTTTGCGCATTTGGGTATAGCATTGTGCAGGGCACTGGACATACCGGCCCGTTATTTTACAGGCTATGCGGTAAATTTATTACCACCGGATATTCATGCATGCTTCGAGGCGTATATTGGCGGCCAATGGATGCTTTTCGATCCGACACATTTATCCGAAAAAGATAAACTGGTGAAAATTGCACACGGAAAAGATGCCTCGGAAGCAAGTGTGGTTATTTTTTACGGCAATACCTGCTGTACAAACATGAATATACTCTGCGATGTAGTTGAATAGAAAGTTTGTAGAATAAATTAAAATCCCCACATCAATGGTTCAATAATTTCCAGACAATGACCATCCGGATCACGAAAGTAGAATGATTTTTTGCCGCTTTCCCAGGTAATCTCATCTTCTATTTCAATGTTATTTTCACTGATGACATTTTTCCAGCGTTCATAATCTTTTTCACTGCATTCAAATGCAAAATGCTGTATACCTCTGGCAGCATGCGGCGGTGGCGAAATCTGGTCTTTCGTTTTATCGGTATCGAAACACAACAATAAATCTGGACCAACTCTGAAAAATATAAACTTGTCTGTTTGGGAGATAATTTCCAGTCCCAGAATATGGTGATAAAAATGTTTGGTACGTTCAATATCCTTAACATTTATAGCAGTTTCTTTTATTTTGTTTAAGGTTGGTTTCACTGATAAGGCATTTACTTCCATCACTTTAAGATAATATTATTTCTAAACATTTTGAAGTAATTGAAAACAACCAAGCAGCACTTTCTCTTATCTTTAGATAATTATAATAAACTGAAAGTATGCCTTTTTCTGCCCGCACCCGCGCCCGTTACATTCAACAATTACAATCTGAACAATATGACCTGCTGGTTATTGGCGGCGGCATTACTGGTGCAGGTATTGCCTTAGATGCCATTACACGTGGTTTAAAAGTTTGTTTAATAGAAAAATCCGATTTTGCCTCCGGGACCAGTTCTCGTTCTACCAAATTAATTCATGGCGGATTACGTTACCTGAAACAACGGGAGTTTGGCATTGTACGCGAAGTAGGACAGGAGCGAGCCATTCTGTATAAAAACGCCCCGCATATCGTAATACCGGAACGTATGTTATTGCCCATCGTTGAAGGCGGTTCTCTTGGGAAATATTCGACCTCTTTAGGTTTATATGTATACGACAGACTTGCCGGCGTGGAAAAAGATGAGCGCAGAAATATGCTGTCTAAAGAAGAAACCATTGAAACGGAGCCTTTATTAAATACGGAAATTCTGAAAGGCGGTGGAATGTATGTGGAATACCGAAGCGATGACGCCAGATTGACCATTGAAGTATTGAAAACAGCCGTAGAAAAAGGAGCTTTGTGTGTTAATTATGTATCTTTTGAATCGTTTACACACAATGCAGGTGAGAAAGTGGCAGGAGCAGAATGTATGGATGTTTTGAGCGGAGATAAAATGTTTATCAAAGCAAAAAAAATAATCAACGCCTGCGGACCATGGGTAGACAATTTACGCAAAAAGGATAATTCACTCAAGAAAAAAAGATTACATCTTACCAAAGGAATTCATATAGTTATCAAAAAAGAGAGACTGCCGATTAAACAGGCAGTGTATTTTGATGTGCAGGATGGCAGAATGATATTTGCAATTCCGCGCGGTAAAAAGGTATATATCGGAACAACAGATACCAACTACAAAGAGAGCACTGATTTTCCTTTTGCCACCAAAGAAGATGTGGAATACACGTTGAAAGCAGCCAATCATATGTTTCCGTCAGTAAAACTAACGGCAGACGATGTGGAATCAACCTGGGCAGGTTTGCGACCATTGATTCACGAAGACGGAAAAAATCCGTCTGATTTATCCCGCAAAGATGAAATCTTTATTTCCGATTCTAATCTTATTTCTATAGCTGGAGGAAAGTTGACAGGCTTCCGAAAAATGGCAGAACGCAGCGTGAATGTGGTATGCAAGCAATTGAAACTGGAAGAAGGCAGGGAATTTCCAAAATGCACTACAGAATTCATAAAACTTAGCGGCGGACATCTGGATAAATATCCGGCAGATTTTGCCCGCGATTTACAGGAAGATTTCAAGCAATATTATTTAGATGATGTATTGGATTTGGTACTGAAATACGGCAGCAACACACAATATATTTTAGCAGCAGCACAAACCAATTTTAAGAATAATTTATTACTGGCAGAAGCAGAATATTGCTTAGAAAACGAAATGACCAACAACACGGCTGATTTCATTATCCGCAGAAGCGGCAGGTTATATTTTGAAAGACCGGAACTGAATGGCTGTTTAGATAATTTAGATGCCTACTTCAATCAGCAATTGAATTATACACCTGATACTGCTAAAAAGAATCTGCATGATTTTGAAGCAGAATACAAAGCTGTGGTCGCTTTCAAAGAGTAACACAGAATCAACATCTTTCTCTTAATAAAAATTCAATTCATTTATAGCAGGTTTATATTTAATTATTTATATTTGATTGAAATTATAAAATATGCATAAATTTATACAAACTATTTTATTGTTAGTGTGCTTTGTTTTTGCAACAAATACACAAGCGCAAATTATTAATATTCCTGATGCGAATTTTAAAGAGATATTGTTGCAGGCAAATACGTCGAATAGTATTGCAGGAGATTCTTTAGGTAATAGTATTAAAATAGATATTAACAACAACCAAGAGATAGAATTAAATGAAGCATTAAATGTGTATTATTTATCTATACAGTATAATAATATAATTGATTCTGTTAACGGAATTGAGTTTTTTACAAATTTAACTGGTTTAAGATTAGAAGACCTTGATTTAAGTCCGAATAGAGAAATTAAATCAGTAAACATAAATAATTTAGTTAACTTAAAAACCATAAATATTATAAATACAGGAATTCAGAACCTAGAACTTAGTATGCTTATTAATTTAGAATATCTGTATTTAACTAATAACTTATTATCATCATTAGATTTGAGATTTAATAGAAAACTTATAACATTACGATGTGAGTATAATAGATTAACATCATTAAACTTAGAGCTATGTGATTCATTGTATTCGGTTTTGTGCCAAGGTAATTTATTAACAAACATTAATG
>JADLAJ010000337.1 GCA_020848255.1 Chitinophagales bacterium | reverse complement strand
TACGACAGAATATTCGGTACGTTTCAGCAGGAAGAAGAGGAAGTGCATTATGGCATTACTTCACAGTTAAAAAGCTGGAATATAGCCGTAGCCAATTTTGATTATTACGGATGGATAGCTAAACAACTGGTGCATGTAAAAAACGTAAAGGATTTTTTTCTGGTCTTGTTTAAAGCACCGGGCTGGCGTCCTGCTTATTTAGGCGGCCCTATTGTGCCAAAAGAAATTGACACTACACGCCAATTATACGATGCCGACACGAAACCGACTATGCATATTTACATTGTGGTGCAATTCGCGTTGATGCTGGCTTTCGTCTCCTATTTTTTATTTGGTATTGAACAATTCAATCTGCAGAAACAAATAGTCGGAGTCGCATTTATCGTGTTGTCCACCATTACCATAGGTACACTTTTCGAGCGCAAAAAATGGGCAGCCGTTTTAGAAGTGATTCGCTTATTGCTGGCAATACCGGTATTGTATTATCTGATTTTTTATTGAAATAAATGCTGTTATTTTATAAGATAGAATTGTTTGTTGTAACATTTGCAGCATTTGGTTTAATAGTGGCAATGGATTTAAATTCAACACCCGGCAGTGAATTTTTAAACTACAGAAATTTACAGGATAATAGCATAGAAGATATCGGCGGATTTTTTGTACTCAGCTTCTTTTTCAGTATAGCTTTTTCGTTTGTTTTTCATCTGATACGTATTGTTTTACTCAGGAAATTTAACCCTGTACGATTTTTGTATAACAGAATTTTATTACTAATCCTCAGTTTTTTAATTACCGGTTCATTAATGTTGTTTGTTTATAAGGCAGATGATATTGAAATGTCGACAAAAACGGAAAACGGAATGATTGCAGTCATATTAATAATAGATCTCTTTTTCCTGATTTTTTATCTTATTCAGTTTTTTAAGGAAAGTAAAGCTGTATATCGGTACAAAATACTGGAAAATAAATCATTAATTGATGAATTGCACGCAGAGTAATGTATTTGCCATTTAACTAATATTTCACTTTTGAATTTCCAAATTATTGTATCTTCGCACCTGCAACTAAGTTGAAAGAATGCCGTACATGAAGCAACTTTTGGTATTTATTTTAGTATTTATTATTTTCTCCTCTTGTAAAAATCCACCCAGACAAGACACTAAAGCTGTTGCCCCAATTGTAAATGCAGATTCGCTGGCAGATAACAGATGTATTAACCCTGAAGCTATTGAGTTTTTAGGGATTGAAGTGGATAGTTTATGTGTAAAAGAAAAAGAATTAGGCAAGAGAGATAATCTGCAGAAATTATTCAGAACGTTTAAACTCGATAAAAATCAGTATGCTCAGTTTTTAGAAGATACTAAAGCGTACACGGATTTCACCAATTTAAAACTCAGACAAAAATATTTTTCCATTACTAAAGAAACAGATACTTCTTCTGTATTGCAATACCTTGTGTTTAAACTGTCGGATTTTGAATACGTGATTGCCAACTGTACGGATACTAGCTTAGTACAATTTAATAAAACAGAGGAAGTAATAAATCCGAAGAAAAAAAATAAAAAAGCAAAAAAGATAAAACCGGTTTTTTACCATCCTATCCAGGTTTCTTTTTACGAAAAACAAATTGATACAACACAAATCAAGTTTGCCGCCGTTATACAAAAATCGGTTTCCAAAACATTTAAAGAAAACAACCTCGACCAGAAATTAATTGAAAAACTGAATAAAGCCTACAACGGAAAATTCAATATCGGCAGTTTGCGCAAAGGAGATACACTGCAATTTATTTACGACCAGTTAAGTATCAACGGCCGTTTTCTGGATTACGGACATGTGGAAGCTATTTGCTGTAAAACCAAAAAGAAACGCCTGTATGCAGTGGATTATTTTGTGGAGGATGATAGCAGTTATCAGTATGCAGATGACAACGGAAAGTATTTAAAAACCGCGTTCATAAAATCACCTTTACAAAAAGGCGGCAACATTGTGTCGCGCTATAATCTGCACCGTTTTCACCCGGTGTTGCAGGTAGAGAAAGCACATCTCGGAACAGACTTTGCCGCACCGCAGGGCTCGCCCATTGTAGCCACGGCAAGCGGTGTGGTCATTGCTGCACAGTTTACACAAAACAATGGCAACTATGTAAAAATACGTCACGATAAAGTATACGAAACACAATATCTGCATATGAGCCGCTTTGCCCGCGGCATCCGCAATGGCGTGCGTGTACAGCAAGGCCAGGTCATCGGGTACGTAGGAAGTACCGGACTTGCCACCGGACCCCACGTGTGCTACCGTTTCTGGAAACGGGGACAACAGGTAGATCCACTGAAAGAAAAACTCAACGTCATTAAACAAATCCCTAAATCGGATTTAGACAAATACCTGAAACATTTTGCGGATGTCAAAATCAATCTAGAGCAGATACCGGTTTCCTAGTCCGGATTTTTGATCACTTCATTCTTTATTGGCTTCAGCGTTTTCAGGTAAGCATACATAGCTTTCAGGTCAACAGTATCCATACCGGCATACATATTCCAGGGCATCATGGACTGATAATCTTTCGGTGATTTATAATCCGCCAGTTTTGTTTTGTCTTCGTATGCTTTAAACTTACTGACAAAAGCATCTTCCGTCCAGTTGCCAATTCCGGTTTCCTTATCCGGCGTGATGTTGGCGGAAACGATTTTCTTCGGTCCCGGTATAATAAATTCCCTTCCGCCGGCAAAATCCATGCCTTCTACTTTCTTGCCTTTAATGGCATTGGTATGGCATTCGGCACAAGCAGCTGCATTAATAATGTAAGCACCATAGACAGCATTTACAGCTTTCTCAGGTCTTTTTGTAAAAGATGCTTCCTGTGGTATGGTGTTCAGGATAAAATTCATCGGGAATTCAGGTTCAGATGCAGGTACCTCATTTTTGATAGGTTTTAAAGTACGCATATATGCAACGATGGCAATAATATCCTCTTTGTCCATGTATGCGTAATACGGATAAGGCATCACCGGGAAAAACGCTTTGCGGTCGCGATTCACCCCGCAGGAAATTGCTCTTAGTAGTTCACCATCCGTCCATTTGCCGATGCCTTCCGGTGTGATGTTTTTTGCATAGAAAGTTCCGGGAAATCCAAACTCTTTTGTAAACGCATCTCCGCCCATTCCCTCAGTGCCGTCCACAAGTGGACCAGAAAATTTAGTCCAGTCTCTTTTTGAATGGCAGTCGATGCATACAGTGACGTGATTGGCAAGATACTCTCCGCGTTTTATCATTTCAGGAGTTGCCTGAATGTTAATGTTTTCGGCTTTCCCGACATTGGGCAGCACCAATTTGACATAAGCCAATGCACTAGCTATCACCACAACAAGGATAGCTAAAATGCGTTTAATCCATTTTACCATAGCTTTTTTAGTTTTTGTATTACACTAATTTATAATATGTATAATAAATCACCAAAAATTCAATGTTAAGATTTAACAAGATGAACTAAAATAAGCCTAACTTGTTTTCACTACTATGATAAGTCATACATACCTTCCGGTTGCCGGAGTTATTTTCCTGTTTATGTGTTATGTTTTTATACTGGCACAAATCTTCAAAAACAACAGTATCGTTGATATTTTCTGGGGGCTTGGATTTATTTGCATCGTAACCTATCTGTTGTTTACCTCACATTCTTACATAGAGCGACAAGCTGTTTTCCTGACGAAGCATCTGGTCAACATCTGTATTTTTATCTGGGGTTTTCGTTTAGCCGTTTACATTTATTCCAGAAATATAGGTAAAAGAGAAGACTGGCGTTATATCAATTTCAGAAAGTTGTGGCGCAAACACAACATACCGCAATGGCTGGGTGCATTTTTGCAGGTGTTTATGCTGCAGGGATTCTTTTTGTTTATAGTAGCACTGCCGGTAATACATGTAAATACGGCGTTTTCCGGCATCAATTTTCTAACGATTTTAGGTTTTATTATCTGGGTAACAGGTTTCGTTTTTGAAGCACTGGGAGATTATCAGATGGCACAATTCAAAAAAAATCCGGCGAATAAAGGAAAAATTATGCGCTATGGTTTATGGAAATTTACACGACATCCTAACTACTTTGGAGAGATGACGATGTGGTGGGGAATCTGGCTAATGTCTGTCAATTTTTTTACGCCTGTTCAAACAATGATTGGCATTATCAGTCCATTAACGATAACCTGGCTGCTGACCAAAGTGTCCGGAGTGCCCATGCTGGAAAGTAAATACAAAAATGATGCAGATTATCAGGAATACATCAGAAATACGCCGTCCTTCTTTCCTAAATTCCGCTAAGAGCGTTTTTCTTTCAGTTTTTTGCAATACTTTGTACAATACCTTGATAAATATCATAAACGTAATCACTAAATATTTCTATTTTTAGCCTCCAGACAATTAACAGAGATTAGAATAAATAATGAGCGAAAATACACAAGATACTTACGCAGCACCGGATACCAGATATTTTCAAACGCAGGAAGAATTTAATAAAGCAGTTGGGAAAGATTTTATTAAACATGCTAATCAGACCACACAAAAAAAACAGCGGTTTTTAGTCTGTTTGTCACATGGTCAGTCGCCGGCGGGTGCATACAAAAACATTTCTGACTATTACCATAAAATAAAAAATCCGAAAAATATTTATTACACCTTTCTCAATTCACCTCTGAAAAGTCAGGAAGGTCTAAAAGGTATTTTTGATGCGGAAGCATTTTTAAACAGCTTACTCGAAAAGGGAGTAATTACAAAAGAACAAATTTTGGGATATCATATCAATGAGGATCAGGCGGAAGAAGAAAGCACGGCACTCATCAATGAGCATGTAGGTAACTTTTTAAAAGAAAATAATAAATCAGGATTCGATTATGTTTTTCTGGCCTCCAATCCGAAAGGTAGAATTGGCGGCATAGAACGCAATTCCAAAGCATTTGATTCTAAAGAAATATTTGCACTGGTGATGCTTAATAAAGACCCTGAAATTACAGTCACTCCGCATTTTTTATTACAATCAAAAAGGATTGCCTTTCTGGCGACCAAATCAGACAAACGTCGTCCCTTAGCCTGGTTGTATTCCACTACGGGAAAACCGAATGAAAGTCCGAGTTTCATAAGATATATTGATAATGTGAAGGAGCGAATGACCGTGTTTGTGGATGATAAGGCACTGACATGGCCTGTGATTGAAGTGAAGAGAGAAACACCTTATGGAGTCAGTAATATTGTTATTGACCTGGCAAATCCGTACAAAGAAAATGCGAAGGAAAAATTACCGGTGGTGCTGTTGATTCACGGTTTTCTCGGCTTGAACTCATTCGATGGTTTATTGACCTCTATTCCATCCACAAAATATATTGCTGCGGCTATGCATTACGGTTCCATTCCATCGGATTTACCGGTAGATGAATATTCAGCGCATGTGGCAAGAAATATTAATGCGGTGGTAGAATATTTTGGTTCTAAAGGGCATCCGGTATACATCTTCGATCACTCCATGGGAAATATTTATTTCCTGATGATTGACAAAAATATCGAGCAATATCCTTCCGTTAAAAAATACCTGAGAGGCAGAATCGGCGCCAATCCTTTCTTTGGTGAAGAAGCCAAACATGCTTTGCTGGGTTTTATGGATAATGTTATTATTCCGTCCATGTCTTTCTCTTCAAACATTGTAGAGAAATCGGTATTGGTTACGCTCAGAAGAATTATTCCACTGGATTCAAAAACCGGGGTGCGCAGAAGAGGGATTGATTTATCAAAACGGCTTATAGGGCAGGAGTCGAATACCAGTAATAATGTCTGGCAATCCGTAAAGGAGAGAATTGTGTACCTGATGACCAACATGGATTCACTGCCGCACCTCAACCGTATCCCGATAGAAAAAGCACTGAACAAAGTGCCGTCAAAAATATTTGCCATTCAGTCGCATTCTGCCTTGCAGGAATCCCGCGCATTTGACCAGCAGGTGGGATTGAATAACATGCCTAAATTCAATATCCCAATTCTTATATTAAAAAGTGAAAGGGATGGTGTGGCAAAATTTGTTCCCCGTTTGTATGAAGGCAAAGGCATAGAGGTGCGGGACATAACAGATAAAAAGGAAACAGACTTATTCAGGGAGCATTTATACCATATGGTACATCCGCAGCAAACCGCTAAAATTATAGATGAGTTTGTTGTAAATACAGAAAGCAAAAGAGACAAAAATTAATAGTATTACCGGATTCACTTAGTCCGAAAAGTGCATGTATGAATATAGAATGGAATGAATATATGGCACTTGACGACCTGACGCTGCGTGCTCATACAGAAAGATCTGGTGCGAAATTAGAGTTGGAAATTCTTGAAAAAAGCAGGGAAACAGCCAAAATATCCGATTGTTTTTTTGAAGAACGGGTGGAAGGTAAACTTGCAGCGTACGCAACCATAATGGAAAAAGAAGAAGGTATCTGGTTTGTCCTGATGTTCAATACCCATCCCGCGTTCAGAACTCCAAAAGTTTTTTTGTCCTTATTCAGGAAAATACTGCAGCGCATGTTGGTGTCAGAGGGGAAATATCTGCAAAGTAACGTTTATAAGGAGAACAGATTATCTATAAAGTTTCATGAGCGATTAGGGTTTAAAATAACCAGGGAAAATGATATAGGGTTTGAATATACACTTGATTTAACAGACACGGCAACAAATAAGTGGTATGCAATGTTAAACTAATAAATACTTAATCTGCCTGCAGACAGTAACAGGCAGAAATCTGTTTTACAATGCTTATTTTTGCAGAAGATGAAATATCTTAATGAAGTAATTATTATTACAGTGATTAATAGATTGATATTCCATCAGCACCTCTATAAATAGTAAAAAATACGGATGAAATTCACAGAACAACAAATATTAAACGCGCTTTCTCAGGTAGAAGACCCGGATTTCAAGAAAGATCTGGTGACCCTGAATATGATAAAGGATTTGTCTTTCACAGACGATGAAATAAAATTTACCATTGAATTAACCACACCGGCTTGTCCCTTAAAAGAACAGCTCGAAAATGATTGCAGAAATGCCATCGCACAGCTCGTTTCTAATGAAGTAAAAGTGGTGATTGATTTCAGCTCAAGAGTAACCACCTTGCGCGATGTGAAATCAGATATTTTGCCTAGTGTGAAAAATATCATCACAGTAGCTTCGGGAAAAGGTGGTGTAGGAAAATCTACCGTTGCTGTAAATTTAGCATTAGCATTATTACGCACCGGCGCAAAAGTGGGTTTGATTGATGCGGACATTTACGGGCCGTCTGTGCCCACTATGCTGGGATTGCAGGGTTCCCGTCCAAGCATCCAGAAAGTGGATGACAAAAACAGAATCGTTCCGGTGGATTACCTCGGCATGCAGGTGATGTCTATCGGATTTTTAATACAGGACAAACAGCCGGTTGCCTGGCGCGGACCGATGGCAACTTCTGCCCTGCGACAGATCATCACCGATGTGTTGTGGGAAGATTTAGATTACTTAGTCTTGGATTTGCCTCCGGGAACCGGCGATATCCATTTGACATTGGCACAATTAGTGCCGGTTACAGGCGCAGTAGTCGTTACGACACCGCAGGAAGTGGCGCTGGCAGATGCGCGTAAAGCCATTGCTTTTTACCAACTGGAATCAGTGAAAGTGCCGGTACTCGGCGTGGTGGAAAATATGTCCTTCTTCACACCACCGGAATTACCGGATAAGAAATACTATATCTTCGGAAAAGGCGGCGGACGTTTGCTGGCACAGCAGTTTGATGTGCCCTTCTTAGGCGAATTGCCGATTGAGCAGGATATACGCGAAGGCGGAGATTTTGGCAAGCCTATTGCTTTGCAAACGGCAACGACGGCGTCTAAAGCATTTGAATTGCTGGCACAGAGCGTTGCACAGCAAATAGCCATGCAAAATGCAAAATTGGAAGTAATATCGTAACTTTATGTCGATGACAACAGAAATACATAAACACGAGTTGCACGATAAGGTAGAGGCCGCATTGAATAATATTCGTCCGTTTTTACAGTCAGATGGCGGAAACATTGAATTGCTGGAAATTACAGAAGACTTAGTGGCGAAAGTAAAATTACTCGGCAATTGTGATGGCTGTAAAATGAGTGCTTCTACCATGAAAGCCGGCGTGGAAAGCACCATCAAAAATTTTGTTCCTGAAATTACAGCAGTAGAAGCAGTGTAATATGAATAGAAAACAACTTATTCAGCAAATCAACCAAAAGAAATCTTATTTATGTGTTGGTTTGGATACGGACATCTTGAAAATCCCGCCGCACTTATTAAAATACAAAAATCCCGTTTTAGAATTCAATAAGCAGATTATTGATGCCACGCACGATTTGTGTGTTGCCTATAAGCCGAATATTGCCTTCTACGAACAATACGGTGCCAAAGGCTGGGAAACACTGGAGAAAACAGTAAATCATATTCCTGAAAAGATCTTTAAGATTGCCGATGCTAAACGCGGTGATATCGGCAATACCTCCAACATGTATGCAAAGGCATTTTTTGAAACCATGCCTTTCGATTCCATTACAGTGGCACCTTACATGGGCGAAGATTCCGTCAAGCCGTTTCTGGAGTTTAAAGACAAATGGGTGATTATTTTAGGCCTGACTTCCAACAAAGGCGCGCAGGATTTTCAGTTTCTGAAATCCAATAAAAAGCCCTTGTTCCAAAACGTGATGGAGAAGTGCATGCAATACGGTACGGCTGATAATACCATGTTTGTTATTGGGGCGACAAAAGAAGCTTACTTTGAAGAAATACGCAAATTTTGTCCCGACCATTTCTTCCTCGTGCCAGGAGTAGGTGCGCAGGGCGGCGATTTGCAAAAATTATCTCAATACGGCATGAATAAAGATTGCGGTTTACTCGTTAACGCCACGCGAAGTATCATCTATGCATCCAACGGAAAAGACTTTGCCGAAAAAGCAAGAGAAGAAGCATTACGCATGCAAAAAGAGATGAAATTGTATTTGAAAGAATACAGATAGTTTTTAAACACATAGACATATAGCCTTATAAAAAGAGTTTCCCGTAAACAGTATTTCAGATTTGTATAGACGCTTCGCTCTATACATAGCTGAGCTATGTCAGAATCTTGTATTCCTATGAAAATCTTGTTATCCGCGTATTTTCTATGATTCTATGTGTTTAATTTGATTTTTGGTAGTAGTAAATGTTGTGGCGCAACAATTATTTAAAACAAAAGTCGATAAACCTTGTTATATTTGTGCAAATGAAAGCTATGTATAATATACTAAATGCAGCATGTTGTTGCTGTTGTCTTACCCGAGTGGTGAGTTAGTATGTTATGTTATAAAACGAGAAAAAGTAAAATATCATATAAGAAAGCCTCACCATACCGGTGAGGTTTTTTTATGTACGTCATTGTGAATTTAAACGTCATTGCGAGGCACGAAGCAATCTGTTCAATAAAAAATAAACAAAAACAAAATGCAAACAGCAATTATAAATAGCCAGCTTTTAGAAAAACTACGCCAATTAGAAAAATTTGTCGGCAATACACCTTTGTATCCGATAACACGATTGAATACAAAACCAAATGTAAAGATTTACGCCAAACTTGAATGGCAGCAAATCTCCAATTCGGTGAAAGCACGCGCGGCTTTCAATATCATCAAACAGGCAGTGCTAAATGGTGACATAAATGAACAAAAAGGATTAATAGATGCTTCCAGTGGCAATACAGCAGTAGCTTACGCAACAATTGGAGCAAAGCTGGGCATTCCCGTTACCTTATGTGTACCGGAAAATGCATCGGCAGCTAAGAAAAATGCCCTGCAAGCATTAGGTGCAACAATCATTTTCACTTCAAGATTTGGTGGTACGGATGAAGCTCAGCAAAAAGCAAATGAATTAAGTCTGGAAAATCCTTTGCAGTATTTTTACACCAATCAGTATGCAAACGACAACAACTGGAAAGCGCATTACAACGGAACGGCCCATGAAATCTGGAATCAAACGAAAGAAAAAGTAACGCACTTTATTGCAGGATTAGGAACAACAGGAACCTTTGTCGGCACCAGCAGAAAGTTGAAAGAACTTAATCCTGAAATAAAAACAATTTCCTTACAACCAAATTCGGCCATGCACGGACTGGAAGGTTGGAAACATCTGGAAAGTGCCATCGTGCCGAAAATTTATGACGACACGATTGCAGATGAAAACCGCTTTGTAGACACTTATGAAGCATTTGATTTAATAAAAGATGCCGCCAAATTTGAAGGCCTGT
>JADLAJ010000336.1 GCA_020848255.1 Chitinophagales bacterium | reverse complement strand
CATTTATGTGGGCAGCAACGAATCCTGAACTGGTCAATGCTTGCGAGAAAGCAGGTGTTTCCGCATTCTCTATGGATGCAGTGCCACGTATTTCCCGTGCACAAAAAATGGATGCTTTGTCTTCACAAGCCAATCTTGCCGGATACAAAGCAGTGCTGATGTGTGCAAATACCTTAGGGAAAATCTTCCCGATGATGACAACGGCAGCCGGTACTATCAAACCTTCTAAAGTGGTAATATTTGGTGCGGGTGTGGCGGGCTTACAAGCCATTGCAACGGCAAAACGTTTAGGGGCTATCGTGGAAGTATCGGATATTCGTCCGGAAACCAAAGAACAGGTGCAGTCTTTAGGCGGAAAATTCATCGAAGTAAAAGGAGATGACACCATCAAGATGGAAGGCGGTTATGTAAAAGGGGTGTCAGACGAATTTTTGAAAAGACAGCAGGAACTGGTTGGCAAACATGTTGCAGAAGCGGATATCGTTATCACTACTGCATTAATCCCCGGCAGAAAAGCACCGGTACTGGTAACGGAAGACATGGTGAAATCCATGAAATTTGGTTCGGTGATTCTGGATATGGCAGTTGAGCAAGGCGGTAACGTAGTAGGCAGTAAATTAAATGAAACGATAAACCTTAATGGTGTTACTGTAATTGGTGAAGGAAACATTCCGTCTTTATTGCCTATGAACGCCAGTGATTTGTATGCCAAAAATATTCAGACGCTGTTGTATCATTTAGCTACTAAAGATGGTTTTAAATGGGAGATGGAAGAAGAAATTACGAAAGGAAGTTTAATCGTTCACAACGGATTGAAAGTACATCCATCTGTAACACAATAAAAATATTTTTTAACACATAGACACTAAAATAATAATAATAGACATGAGTTTTAATAGAGATTATAGAGAATACAGAGAATATCCATCAAAGATGGATAACTATGTTCAACTATTGTCATCTTTTATACAAACTAAAAGCTATGTTTCTATGTGTTTAATAAAAAAAGCATTTTCAAATTAACTCATTTTCAAATTTTCAAATCAATAACATGGAAATATTCGATTTTTTTGTGCAAAACCGTGAAATGATTTACTTCATCATCTTAGCTGTGTTTGTTGGTATAGAAGTAATTGGCGGTGTGCCTACTGTTTTACATACACCATTGATGTCCGGTGCCAACGCCATACACGGCGTGGTAATCGTGGGTGCCATCATCGTGATGCTGGATACAGAACCGGATAATATATTCGGATTGGCCTTAGGATTTTTAGCAGTAATACTGGGAACCCTCAATGTTGTGGGTGGTTTTGTGGTGACGGACAGAATGCTGGAAATGTTTAAGAAAAAGTAATCAATTTGAAGATGTGGTAATTTGAAAATTTGAAAATGACACATCTTAAAAATAAAAATTAAAACAGATATAAGCTTAGAGATTAATAATTTTCAAATTCTCTAATCTTCAAATTTTCAAATTAATAGTATGAAAGGACTTTTAGAAATATGTTACCTCATCGGCTCGGTTACATTTATTGTAGGACTAAAAATGATGGGTAATGCAAAGACGGCTCGCAAAGGAAATTTAATCGGTGCATTTGGTATGACCATCGCCATATTGGGAACTATTTTTTTATTCAGAACAGAACATACCACACCAAGTGCATTTAAACTGGTTCTTATTTTCGGTGCCATTGCTATTGGTACTGCTATTGGCTGGCTGACTGCAAAGAAAGTGGAAATGACGAAAATGCCGGAACTGGTTTCCATGTTCAATGGTATGGGTGGTGCCTGTGCTGCTTTAATCGGCTTGACAGAGTTTCAGCATAATATCGGTAACCCGACAGCATTATCATTTATCGTCGCCGGTATGGTAATAGGTACCATTTCATTCTCAGGTTCTATTATTGCTTATCTTAAATTATCGGGAAAACTGGATAAGCCGATTCGGCTGCCACAATACAATATGCTGAATAATATAGTTCTGTTAGCAATTGTTGTATTTGCTGTTTTTGTAATTATAAAAAGTACAGGTCTTCCTCTGGCAATCATCTGGGTATTGTTTGCGGTGGCAATTGTATATGGTGTTTTATTTACCATTCCAATTGGCGGTGCAGATATGCCGGTAGTAATTTCCTTGTTAAACTCATTCACGGGTTTGGCGGCTGCTTTTGGAGGTTTCTTATACGACAACAAACCTATGTTGACAGGCGGTATTTTAGTGGGTTCTGCCGGTACATTACTAACATTAGCGATGTGTAAAGCGATGAACCGTTCATTAACCAGTGTAATATTTGGTGCATTCGGCGGCGGTTCTGCTGCTGCCAGCGGTGATTCGGTAACCGGCACGATTAAAGATATTCAGGTATCGGATTTAGCAGTGTTGCTGAATTATTCTAAAAAAGTGGTGATTGTTCCGGGCTATGGCTTGGCGGTAGCACAGGCACAGCACGTCATTCACGAACTGGAAAAATTACTGGAAGAGCGCGGTGTGGAAGTAAAATATGCGATTCATCCGGTGGCAGGACGTATGCCTGGACACATGAACGTCTTATTGGCAGAGTCAAATGTGGAGTATGAAAAGTTGGTAGAAATGGAAGATATCAATCCTGAGTTTGAACAAACGGATGTGGTATTGGTAGTAGGAGCAAACGACGTTGTAAATCCTGCGGCCAAAACAGACCCAAGTTCTCCGATTTACGGAATGCCAATTTTAGAAGTAGACAGAGCAAAACATATCATCGTCAACAAACGCTCTATGAGTGCAGGATATGCCGGAATTGATAACTTATTATTTTACGATCCGAAGTGTTCCATGTTCTTCGGCGATGCAAAAAAAGCATTAACAGAATTAGTAGCAGAAATTAAAACATTGTAGGATGAGTGAAGATGTGATAGTAGGAATAATCACCTTGATATTGGTGGTGGCCATTATAGCTTTAGTTATTAAACAAGCTAATAGAAAACATGTACCTCCAAGATTTCCGCTACTGGAAGAAGAAATTATCATTTTTGAAAGTGATGCAGTTTGGTTAAAATCTACATTTGGCAATAAAATCGGCAGAATGTATTTAACCAACCTGAGACTGGTATTTTCCGCAAATCCGAATGTGCTGTTCATGGTATTATTTGGTTTGCTGGGATTTTTGTTAGCAAAACTTTTTACCAAGAAAAAACCTGCATTTGAAATAAATGTAAAAGACATTAAAACAGTTCAGCGCACTAAATACGGACTCAATAAAAATGTGCTGGATATCACAGACCTGACAAGTACTTACAGGGTCTCTGCCGCAAAGAAGTTTATGGAACCATGGCAAAATGAGCTGGCTAAACACGCAACGATATTGCAGCCATCATTTTAATTATTTCTTCCTGGTAAATAAACCAATCAGCGTTTTTCCTTTAAATAAGTATAATAACTTGCTTGTTATTTTATAAGACGTTATTTTTTGCAACATATCCAGAAAGACAGGTTCAATGGAGTGTTTGCCACACGCCATTTTGGTGGTAACAATATTGTCGAATGTAAAAGAGGAGCTATCTGCCGTAAAACCTGCATTAAACGAATTGCATTCTGTATTGCCGCTCACCGTATTCTTTTTTACATCAAATTGCAAATAGGCTTTTTGTACGGAGAATGTTTTGGTGCTGCCATCTTTCATCTTTAATTTATACAGCAACCATTTACTGCTGTCGGGAATACTAAGAGCGGATTTTTTTGTTTCATTCGTTTGCCCTGTTTTTACTTTAGACTTTATTTCACTCAGTACATATTTTATCTGAGAAGAATCAAACGCGACAGCAGGTTCTGAAACGCCCGGTGTCAGCACCTGCAGCAAAATGCAGTATTCGTATCCTTCCTGATAAGTGAAACCTTCAATTTCTTTATCAAAAATTTGGTAAGCATCCGTTGGTGTATCTCTGATTAATAAGCAGGTTTTGGTGCCGCAATCCGCTTTATGGTCTGCTATGTAGACTACTTTTAAATAAACGGCAGAAAATGCCTGAAGGGAGATAAAAAAGATGTGAAATAAAATTAATTTTTTCATTCTACAGATAAAGTTAAGTAAATTTGAAAATATACATTCATTTATGAAAAAGAAAATAGCACTCATCGTCATCCTGGTAATATTGATTATTATTCAGTTCTTTCCTGCCTCTAAAAACCAAAGCACAGAGTTGCTCGCAAGCGATATCACCAAAGTAACAACAGTGCCTGATGATGTATTGCAGGTGTTAAAAGTGGCGTGTTATGATTGTCACAGTAATAATACGGTATATCCGTGGTACAACAATATACAGCCGGTTGCCTGGTGGTTGAACCGTCATGTGGAAGAAGGAAAAGAGCATTTGAATTTCTCTTCATTTGGAGCGTATACAGCAGAAAAAGCGGCTAAAAAAATACGTGGAATTGCAAGGGAAGTGGAAAAAGGAGATATGCCTTTAACAAGTTATACCTTAATACACAGAAATGCAGTGTTAAATGAAACACAGAAACAAGCGGTCATTAACTGGACGAAAAGTGCCGTTATAGCAGGGGTAGCACATTAAAAATCTCTGAGCACCAGATAATCCACCAAACTTTTCAGGACAGCCTTTTTAGGTTCGTCTAAACTGATGCTTTCAAGCGCCTGCACTGATTTTTGAACGTATGCATCTCTTTCTTTTAGTGCAAATGATTTAATTTCATAATCATTAAAGATGGATAAAAAATCGTTTACCTTTTCTGTGTTATTAAACTCTTTTTTGCTTATCCATTCCTGTAATCTTCCGTCATTTTTTACAGAACTTCTTTTTATGGCTTCAATGAGCAATAATGTCTTTTTATTCTGAATGATATCTCCGCCGGGTTGTTTGCCTACTAATGCTTCATCACCGTAACAATCCAATATGTCATCCTGAATCTGGAATGCAATACCCAGATTTTCCGCATAAGTGTACAATAATGCAGCATCCGTTTCACCGGCACCACCCAAAATAGCACCGATTTTCATGCTGGCCGCCAAAAGTACAGACGTTTTTAAACGAATCATCTCGATGTATTCATCATGCGTAACTGTATCTTTGGTCTCAAAATCAATATCGTATTGCTGCCCTTCACACACTTCAATCGCGGTTTTGGTGTACACATCAAATACCGTTTTGAAATAAATGGCTTCCACTTTACTCAGATACTCGCAGGCTTTTATCATCAGCACATCGCCGCTCAGAATCGCCGTATTCAGATTGTATTTCTCGTGGATGGTTTTAAACCCGCGGCGAACCGGTGCATTGTCCATCACATCGTCGTGTATCAACGTAAAATTATGAAAGTATTCTATCGCCAAAGAAGCCGGTAAGGCATTTTCAATTTTTCCGTTAAATAGCTCTGTGGCTAACAATAACAACACGGGACGTAATCGTTTGCCGCCAATCTGCAGGAAATAATTATTCGGTTCATACAAGTTCTTAGGCTCTTGCTGAAACGACTCCTGGTTTAAATACGCTGTAAATAGTTCTCTTAATTCTTCAATGGAATGCATCGATTAACAATTTCTAACAAAAATAAATGATTTAATAGAAGTAATTTTGAAATAAAGTATAATTATTATAAACGAAATATCATTTATAATGTTTACAGTGTAGTGAAGAACCGAATTTTGTTATTTTCTAATTTTTAACCCACTTTTATACATTCCTATTCATGAATACGCAAATACAGTTTGAATGGTCTGCAGTTTTTGATAAATCCATAGAGATTTGCCAGGAAGACGAAAATTACCTGAATTATTCAGCTCGAGAACGAATGCTGGCATTTGTGTTTACCTTTTTACAAACAATTGGTGCCGATGAACAAAAGTTTTCCGGCTTATTGAAACAACAACGCATTCCGTTTTTAAACAACAACCAATTAGCGGAATTAAAACACGCTTTAAATAATTATACAGACGCATTGGTTTTTGAAGGAACCAACTCAGGAGAAATTCAGGCACGTCCCTTTATTGCTAATTATTACAAGCAACTCTTATGGAACGCATTTTTGTCCATTTTATATTTCTGGGCAAATGATAAAAGTGACCACAAGGAAAATACCGACGTGATGGTAGAAAAAACCATTCACTTTACATTTGATTTACTGGCACCAAACGCTATTGATTCGGGAATGGATATGGTACAGCATTTTTTAAAGTTGAGAAAATAAGATGGAAGAACAGCACAAGATACCTACCTCTAAAGTGGAACGCGCATCGCGGGTGTTTCGCACGAGTATGAAAGTGGGTGCCAATTATATCAAACACAATGCACAGAAAGTTGTCAGCAGCAATGTAGACGATAATGCATTCAACGAAAAACAGGCGGAAGAATTGTTTAAACTGATGAGCCAGCTCAAAGGCAGTGCCTTAAAAATCGCACAGATGATGAGTATGGACAACGGCTTGCTGCCGAAAGCGTATGCAGATAAATTTGCGATGGCACAAAACAGTGCAATGGCATTAAGCGGTCCGCTGGTGATGAATACGTTTAAAAAATACATTGGTAAAACGCCCAACGAAGTGTTTGATAAATTCAACGTGAATGCGGTATATGCGGCATCCATCGGACAAGTGCACGAAGCCTGGAAAAACGAACATAAACTGGCTGTGAAACTTCAATATCCCGGTGTGGCCGACAGTATTCATTCGGATATCAATCTGGTAAAACCATTAATTCTGCGTTTTATCGGCGTAAAAGAAAAAGATGTAAAGCAATATTTTGAAGAGTTTGAAGAACGTTTGAATGAAGAATGTGATTACGAACTGGAACTGAAAAACGGAACGGAAATAGCGGAAGCTACAAAAGGTATTCCCAATCTTATTATTCCTAAATACTACAAGGAATTATCTGCTAAAAAGATTTTAACGATGGAATGGATAGATGCCAAACCATTGCAGTATTTTATAGACAATGAAACCAGTCAGGAGAAAAAAAACAAGATAGGGCAAGCCTTGCTGGATTTTCTGCATTCGTCCATACATGAGCATCATCGTTTTCATGCAGATCCGCATCCCGGAAATTTTTTGGTAACGGATGATACGAAATTAGTGGTATTGGATTTTGGTTGTGTAAAAACGATTCCTCAAGATTTTTACAATTATTATTTTTCACTGGTAAGAGATGATGTGTTCAACGACGAACAAAAGTTGAGAAAATGCCTGGTTGGACTGGATATGCTG
>JADLAJ010000335.1 GCA_020848255.1 Chitinophagales bacterium | reverse complement strand
CCTGCCGAAACGCCGTCTGCGTTTACAAAATATAATTTACCGTTCGCGTCTTCCGCCATCAGAATCATACCATTGCTTTCGATGCCGCGTAATTTTCTTGGAGCAAGATTAATTAATACGCTCACTTCTTTCCCTACAATTTCTTCCGGACTGAAATGTTCTGCAATACCTGAAACGATAGTGCGTTGTTCGATGCCGATATCCACCAATAATTTCAGTAGCTTATCCGCTTTCGGTACTTTTTCCGCTTCTATTATTTTTCCGGTTCGGATGTCCATTTTGGAAAAATCATCATAGGTGATTTCCGGTTTAATCGCGATGTCAACCTGAACTTGTTTCAGGTTCTGATTATCAGATGCTGAAACAAGTTCATCACGACGGGCGTCTTTACTTTTATTCAACTTCTCTATCTGCGCCTGTACCTGTTCATCTTCTATCTTTGGAAATAAGATTTCGGATGGATTTATTTTGGTGCCAGATGGAATGTACTCAAATTCACCTTCATTAATATTAAAAATTCTCTGTATTTTATTAGATGTTGATGGCAATAATGGTTTTAATAAGTATGCAACTGCACGAACTATCTGTACAGCACAAAGCATAATTTCTTTAACTTTTTCTTCATCAGTTTTTATTAATTTCCAAGGTTCATTATCTTGTAAAAATTTATTACCAAAACTAGATAATTGCATTACTTCAAACAATGCATCTTTAAATTTAAAATCGGTAATACTTTTTTTATTACTTGAAATATTATTTTCTATTTCTGTTCTTATTAAACGTATATTATTGTCATTCTCTGTTGCTTTGAAAAAGTCACTTATATCGCGGTCAAATTTAACTTTAGGTACAACTCCATCATAAAACTTATGCAGTAAATCGGAAACGCGTTTTACAAAATTGCCTAAGTTATTTCCCAACTCGCTATTCACCCTGTTCTGAAAATCCTGCCAGGTGAATTCTGAGTCTTTGTTTTCCGGCATATTCGCAATCAGTGTATACCGCAACTCATCTTCCCTACCGGGAAAGTCCTGTAAATACTCGTGCAGCCAAACTGCCCAGTTACGCGAAGTAGAAATCTTATCACCTTCCAGATTCATGAACTCATTCGCAGGCACATTATCAGGCAAAATATATTGTTCTGTCGCTTTCAGAATTGCTGGAAACGTGATACAGTGGAATACGATATTATCCTTACCGATGAAATGAATTAATTCCGTTTTATCATTTTCATCGTTATTTATTTTCCAGTATTTTTTCCAGTCTTCTTCTTGTACATTGCCAAAGTCTCTGTGGTTGTAAGAAAATTCCGTTTTGTTATTCGCTTTCTCTTTAAACAATTGCTTGGTTGCAGAAATATAACCAATGGGTGCATCCAGCCAAACGTACAACACTTTGCCTTCACTGCCTTCGATTTCCGGCGGCACCGGAATTCCCCAATCCAGATCTCGGGTCATCGCACGCGGTCGCAAGCCATCATTTATCCAGCTTTTGCATTGGCCAATTACGTGTGATTTCCAGTTATTTTTTTCACTGGTTTCCTCCAGCCATTTTTTTATTCCTTCTTGTTGTTCGTCTAATTTCAAAAACCAGTGTTTGGTTTTTTTTAGCACCGGCGCGCTGCCACTAATCGTAGATTTCGGGTTGATTAAATCCGTTGGATTTAGCGAACTTCCGCATTTCTCGCACTGATCGCCATATGCGTTTTCATTGCCGCATTTCGGGCAGGTTCCCATGATATATCTATCCGCTAAAAACTGTTTCGCTTCTTCATCAAAATATTGTTCGCTCTCAATCACTTCAAAAGCATTTTTATCATTTAATATTCTGAAAAACTCCTGAGATGTTTCGTAATGTACCAGCTCAGATGTACGGTGATAAATATCAAAAGAAATCCCGAAATCCTCAAAACTTTTGCGGATGATGGAATGGTATTTATCGACGATTTCTTTTGGTGTGGTATTTTCTTTCTTTGCCTTGATGGTAATAGCCGCGCCGTGTTCATCGCTGCCGCAAACAAAAATCACATCCTTTCCCTGCAAGCGCAAATAACGTGCGTAAATATCCGCAGCGATGTATGCTCCCGCCAGATGACCAATATGCAAAGGTCCGTTGGCGTAAGGCAAGGCTGCCGTAATGGTATATCTTTTCGGTTCTGACATACTGCAAATATAGTAATTAGTGACGAGTGATGAGTAAAGAGCGTATTTGAATATTTTGTTAGCAAAGTTTTTAGCGTATTTTTACAGCATGATACGTCCTCCATTTTTGATACAAGGCGATACGGTAGGCATCACCTGTCCGGCCAGATTCATCACCGCAGAAGAGATACAACTGGCTACAGACACGCTGAAAAACTGGGGCCTGAATGTGTTACTGGGCGATACACTCGGTAAAAAAGACAATCAATACGGCGGAACGGATGCGGAACGCAGGGCTGATTTCCAACGAATGCTGAACAATCCGGAAGTGAAAGCAATTATAGCCGCTCGCGGAGGTTACGGAACAGTGCGCATCATGGACGATTTGGATTTCAGAGCCTTTATGGACAAACCAAAATGGATTGTCGGCTTTTCCGATATTACATACATACATACACAGCTGGGCTGCAATATCGGTGTGGAATCGCTGCATGCCATCATGCCAATTACATTTCCGGTAAATACAAAAGAGGCGATTGAATCGCTGAAAGCTGCCTTGTTTGGGGAAACGCTTGAATATACTTTTCCGGCTCACGAATTAAACAGAAATGGCAATATGCAAGGTGAGATAGTTGGTGGAAATCTGTCTATTCTCTATTCTAATCTTGGAACGAAAACAATATTGGACACCAATAAAAAAATCTTATTTCTGGAAGATCTGGACGAATACCTGTATCATATAGACAGAATGATGATGGCAATGAAACGTGCCGGGAAATTGAAAAATCTGGCGGGTTTAGTGGTCGGTGGATTGAGCGACATGAAAGACAACATCATTCCATTTGGAAAAACAGCGGAAGAAATCATTGCAGAACATGTGGCGGAATACGATTATCCCGTTTGTTTCAACTTTCCGAGCGGACATATTTCCGACAATCGCGCTATTTTCATGGGCAAGCAAGCAAAAGTGGTCGTTAGTGATCATTCTGTTTTTGTGCAGTGACTTCGACAAGCTCAGTCCGGCTTTAACAAGCTCAGTCCTGTTAAATTATCAGATTGAGTTATCGAAATCTGGCGCAACATTTGTAATACCTTATTTATGAAAAAGATTTTATTTTTTAGTTTGATGCTCGCTTGCATATTTTCCTTTGGAAAATGTAATAAGAAAAAGAAATGCTGTACCAAAAAAACAAGTACTGAAACTTCATCTGCAAAATTAAGCGCGAATGAAGTCTGGATGCAGTACGATGAAACGAAATGTGAAAATCCATGGCATTTCAACTGGTTTGTAAAGCCTACAGAAGCACAGATTATGGGTGCTGTAAACAGTCAACTTACAGGACAAGAAATAAGCATCTTAGAAATACAGTCGACTTATGAAGAAGGGATGATATCGTGTGATGCGTGTAATTGTAGAAATGGAAGACATTTTTACGTGCGGGTGAATAAATCTGAAATAGAGAAATTGAAAGCACTGAAATTTTATGAACTAAAAGAAATTCCGAAAACGAAAAGTATTGATACTACTAAATAAATAATTTACAGATTTGACTTAATTCGTTCAGCAATCGCTTCCATTTCTTCTTTTGGCAATGATTTGGCATTTCTGAAATCCAGATCGTGTACGGAATTGATAGGCGATAAATGAATATGCGTATGCGGCACTTCTAATCCGATCACCGTCATACCAATACGTTCGCATGGAACGGCTTTTTCAATGGCCAGCGCAATTTTCTTGGCGAAAATAATTAAGTCTTTTAACTCGTTATCTTCCAGATCAAAAATATAATCGGTTTCTTTTTTAGGCACCACTAAAGTATGTCCTGCATGCAAAGGGCGGATATCCAGAAAGGCGAAATGATGTTCGTCTTCCGCAATTTTATAGCAGGGAATTTCGCCGTTGATGATTCTGGTGAAGATAGTTGCCATGAGACACTTATATAGAAATATCCAACACTTCCAGTTCCATATTTCCAGCCGGAATCTGGATGGTAACTTTCTCGCCTTTTACTTTGCCTAATAAAGCGGCACCAATCGGAGATTTTACCGAGATTTTCAATTGCTTTAAATCCGCTTCTTTTTCAGACACTAAATGATAGGTGAATTCTTTTTTCATCTTCACATTCAGCACTTTAACTTTTGACAACACGGAAACTTTTGAAATAT
>JADLAJ010000334.1 GCA_020848255.1 Chitinophagales bacterium | reverse complement strand
TCATCCACACCTTTAGTCGTCAACGGATTTGCTTCAAGACTACCTTTTTGGTCTTTTTCACCTACATTTTGGTCGTCTTTTGTTAAATTATCCTGTTTAGGCGGTTCTTTTTCTTCCGGAACGTCTTCGTCTTTCGCAGCAATCATCTCCACGAATTTAATCGTTGGACGTACTGGCGGCGGCGGCGGTGGTGGCGGTGGTGGTGGTGGTGCTTCTACTGGCGGTGGTGCTTCTTCTAACTGTACATCCGTCATAGAAAGATCCACTACTTTGTCTTTTTTATCGCTGAAAGAAAAAACGTTGAATCTTAATAATAACATTAAGATCAGGAATCCGGACATTGCAATTGCAAATCCTCTCAGCGTATTTTTATTAACTAATTTACGAATAACATAAGCACCATAATCCTTATTGAGATTATCAAAGACTATATCATCCCACGAGGCATTTTTAAAATCTGTATTATTGCTCATTTATATTTTTTTTAAGGATGTTATTATTTGTCAGAAACATTAGCATTACCACCATTCTTTATTGCTTCCACTTCAAGATCATTTACATCCTGAATGGCATAAATCTTGGTTTTGGTAATATCCATTTCATCTAAAATATCGACCATGTTTTTATAATTAGCGTCATCTGTTAGTTTGATTAAAACTACCATTTTGCTGTCACCTACTTCATCTAAACCCCATTTTGCTTTTACTTCCGCCTGTCTTTTTAAAATTACTTCACGAAGACCTTTAGGTGTATAGTCTACTTTTTTCAATCCGCCAACGATTACATCCGGATAATACCAAAGAATATCATCTTTATCTGCAATCAGGTTTAATACCTTAGAACCTGCAACAGGTGCCGGTTTTACTACATCATCTGATTTCTTCGGCATTGCCAAATCCATCGCTACAGATTTTGATAATTGAGTAGTCAACATAAAAAATGAAATCAATAAGAATGCCAAATCCACCATCGGTGTTAAATCGACACGTGTAGACATTTTTTTGGAACGGACACCGCCTTTATGTTTGCCATGTCCGCCACCGGACGAGGTATCTAAATCTGCCATTGGTTATATTTTTTTATTTGTCAATTTTGTTTTCTAAAGAAGTAACAAGCTTGTACTTATAAACGTCATTTTCCTTGAAAATGTCAATCAATCTTTTTACGCCCTTAATATTCGATTCTCTGTCGCCTTTAATAGCCACGGGAGGATTAGATAATTTATCGGTTTCTGCATATACATAACGTACAGCCTGAACCCAGGCGCCTAATTGATTGTTTGTGGAGTCCATTGGAATACCGGCTAACTGTCCTGAAATCCTCATTTCTGTGAGCTCTGCAGTACTTCTTTTAACCACTTGCGGCAATAATTGAATTGGAACACCAACTAATTCTAATCTGGTAAACAGCTTTTTGGTGTTGTCATCAATGTTGCCGAATTTGCTTTGGTTGAGCTCTGCTAATTTATCTATTATTTGCGTTTTTCTTTCTGGTTTTCCTACAGACATGTAGGCTTTTCCATCTTTATCAACCGAAAACGTCACCATGTCTTCCGCTACTGCATTTTCTGCTCGCGAGGTCGGTGTCGTTATTTGAACGATTTCAGCAGGACGAAATTTTGCCGTTAAAATAAAAAACGTTAATAGTAAGAAAGAAACATCACACATGGCGGTCATATCCACCCAGGTGCTTGCACGTTTTACTTTGAATCTAGGCATTTTATTCTTTTAACCTGTATGAATTAATTAGTGTTTACGACTGGCAAATGTTTGTGAGATACTGTACCCCATTTCGTCGATACTGTATGTTAATTTGTCAATTTTTTGCGTACATAAGTTGTAGAAAATAATTGCTAAAGCTGAAGTAAAGATACCTAAAGCCGTGTTTACCAAAGCTTCAGAGATACCTGAAGAAAGTGCAGCAGGATCCGGGTTGCCGTTTACTGCTAATGCAGAGAACGCTTTAATCATACCAATTACGGTTCCTAATAACGCAATTAAGGTACCAACCGATGCTATAGTGGAAAGAATCCACATATTTTTTTCTAATGCAGGTAATTCCAAAGCAGTAGATTCTTCTACTTCTTTCTGAATATTTAATATTTTTTGCTCACCTGTTAATTCAGTGTTTTTTTCCATATCTGCATATTTATGCAAACCAGCCTGAACGACATTAGCAACAGCACCTTTTTGTTTGTTGCACTCAGCTAAAGCGCCATTTACGTCGTTTGAAGATAATTTAGTTTTGATAGCTTGTAAAAAAGTATCTAAAGAACCTGTTCCGGCTGCTTTTCCGATTGTCAGTAAGCGTTCAATTGCAAATGTTATACAAGTAACGAAGATTGCCATTAGGAATGGCACAATTACACCACCTTTATAAAACAGGCCTATAATGTTTTTTTCATGTCCTTTCGCATCAATCTGAGATTTGAATACGGTGTAGAACAAGATGTTGCAGATAATCACTGCAATAAGAACTACTAAGCCGGCACCTAATCCACCGGAATTCTTTTTTGTTTGTGCTTGAGCCATAACTGTCAATTTAAGTTTTAAATGATGTTGATTTAATGTTTAATTTTAATAAGGTCGTAAAAATATACTATTTTTTCGTTTATTCTATGGTTTGGAACGAAAAAGTGAAGTTTTTATTGCAACGGAATTGCAGGTATTAAGTTTTGTTCACACTACTTTCATAAAAGGGCTTACTTTCCGATACAGAATGTGACACAATCAATAAGTAATAGCATTTTGGTGCTTCGGGTACAAACAGGCACCAAAAGTGCTAAAAAAATGAGCAAAAAACAGCAAAAATTAGATTGTTTTGGGATTTTATATTTGTTTAAGTAAACATTTATGGAACTTTATTATCTTAGTTGTACACCAACTCGGAATGGTTTAACATGAAGTATGAAGAAAAAAATAATACGATTCTTTTTTATAGCCGAAAAGGTAAATACGGGTTTTTTTCCAATTACTATTTTTCACCTATTGTGATAAATTCTATAGAGTATCCAACCTTAGAACATTATTATCAAGCATCTAAATCAGATAACTTAATAGATCATTTGAAAATAGCATCAGTTAGTACACCAGAAGAAGCAAAAGAATTAAGTAAAGGAGTTTCCATAAAAACAAACTGGGATACTATTAAGATTCCAATCATGTATAGGTGCATACATGCTAAATTTACTCAAAATAATAAACTAAGAGATAAGCTTATTAAAACTAAAGGTAAGGTTATTATTGAGCATGGTCCAGATAAGTTTTGGGGGCATGATGGACAAGATGGTAATAACTATTTAGGAAGAATTCTTATGATGGTAAGAGATCAAATGATAGGCTATATGAGTACCAATTCAGATACTGAACTACATAAAATTATATTTAAAACTAATATCTCTGGATATATTTCAGCAGCTGAGATTAGAAAAAATCAATTTGATGAAAAACAATTTTTTTTTCATCTATTAAGAGAAGAAATAGATGTGGAAGATAAATTTATTCAAGTATTAAAAAATGGCATATTGCATCCTAAATCCAGATATAATCCTTATCCAGTTACTTGTTTTTCATTAACAACACTAAGCACATTAAAAAAGAAAATATACGGTAAGGAAGAATTAATTAGACGTGTTGAGAAGTTGAATTTATATAGTGGGTTTGGTTTTGCTATTCCATATGAATATGGCAGAGAAATTGGAATAACTCCAGTCATATCTATTTCCCCGAGTGAAGTGGATATGTTAAATGAAGAATTAAAATATAGAGTTCAATTTTATAGTTCAGACTTATGTTTTGATTGGACACATGAAAATGAATGGAGATTAAATAAATTAATTGATTTAAATCGTAACGTTTTTGTCATAGTTCCTAATAGAAGATTAATTAAAAAAATTAAGTCTATTGTAGGAAATGAATTTCACTACATTAATCTAAAATAATGCCATCCTATTACTTAATTGAGTTTTACAAGGATTTGTTTTTAATCGTTTTTGATGAATGGTCAGAATTATGTAATATACATGGTTATAAAGTTGTCAAGCCAATTCTTATATCTATAAATACAAAGAATAGTAGGAATTATAATATATCCGGAATGAATTTCTGGAGTTTAAAAAATAATGATCTAAAATATTTTACTGAGAGGGAAATATATACAAATTTAAAACAACTTGGACTAAAATTAAATGAGCAATCTTTAGTTTGGGGTCATCATTTGCTAATAAAGGATAATACTATTTTAAAAAGATGGGATGCAATTAAGATTGAATTAAAGAAATCAGAATTTTATGATAGTATAATATATTTTTTGTCAAAAATAATTGATTTGCCTCCGAATAAAGTTGATGTAAGGCTTTTAGGAAGTAGAATATATTGTGATAATATAAATAAAACAACTGATTATGATTTTGCAATTGCCTTAAGCCCTAAACAAGCTATTCAATTAAGAAAAGAATTTTCAATTCTTAGAACAGTTGGCACTGATTTTATGCCCAAAGACACTATATTCCCATTTCCTTTTAAGGTAAACTATCAGAATTGTTTAATTGATTTCTTTCCTACTCCAAATGAGTATATGGCTCACCCATTATTTGGTATAAGGATTTTATCAAAAAAGATTGATTTAAAATTTGCTGAATCTTCTATAGAAGATGATTCTTATTCTAATTTTTCCTTTCCTTATTTAACAGTTGATGGAATAGGTTTAATGATTTGTTCAAATGGTCTCAGGGGTGTGTTTAAAAAGAATGATATAATAAAATATTATTATAGAGAGGTAGAGGTTTATAGTGAGTTAAAAGATGAAAAAACGATTATAAGATTAATTGAAGAACCTCATTTACAAATTGAAGATTGTCTTAATTATATAACATATAAAAGAGATACCTTATGGCTTGATTAAATTTGCAATATTATAAATGTATTTATTAAATTGTTGTATTTCATTTTTAATCTCTAGTATACTATTTTGCCATGTATAATATTCAATCCCTAAGACATCATTTGGGATATCCAAGACTTGTCTTTTAGTTTTTTTTATAAGTAATAAAGTCTTTTTTCTAGTTTCAAATTTTCCCCAGAAGTATCCGTATTCAAGCCAAACATTTTGTCTGGCTCTTTTCTTAAACGTATCAGATTCCGAATCTAATTTTGCAATATCATCTGGAGTAGCTAAAATTATTACACCAGTTGCATCTTTTGAAAATAGCTCCCATTTTTCTGGCAACGTAGATCCAAAAGAAATGAACTCTTTCATCACTTCTGCAGTACACAACTTATCATCTTTAATTAAAGATTTTAATTCCTCAAGTGATTTATTGTCTCTTCCATGAACAATTACAATTTTTGGAATCTTTTTTTCTTCTTTAAAGGCTAGTTCAATTTTTTTTAATAAACTAGGTGACCAAGATTCTGACAATTCATCTAAGGTTAACGATTTTGGTAATCTATTAACTCCGAAAGAACCTTTAGCCAGTTCACTTTTTATTATATTAGAAGCACCACCGAATGCTGCTATCGGCATTAAACAATTTTTTGAAGCTAATAAGGAGTAGGCTGTTAATTCTGTTCCTTTTCCCCCTCCAATGAATATTACAATATCAGATTGCAAGCAACTCTTAAATCTTACGGAATCCCATTTATATGATGTGTCACGCATATAATAAAAAATAGACTTGTGCAAACTGCTATATTCTTGAAAAGGAAAATGATCGCTTTTTTGTGGGTTTGCTACTATAATTTTACGATGGTTGTTTGACCCATTCTTTTTGATCCAATCTAAATACCCCTTCACCGCATATAAGTCTGCATAATTTGATTTTTCAAATTGCACAATTAATGTACAATTATTTTTAGCTAACGATCTCCCAATCTGAAAACAAGCATTTTCAAATTCTAGATTATCACAAAAATATTGCCATGGAGATGTGTCTTTTGTAGGATCACTAAAACTACCAACAATCCTTCCATTCATGATATATCTTTTAATATAACTAAAGATACTGATTTTTTTTATAACCAATATGGGATGTTGTTTGCAAGTATTATTTTCCAATACAGAATTTGGAAAATATGTTGTCCAACAAGTCATCTGTAGTAATTTCACCGGTGATCTCTCCCAATGCGTGCAATGCATGGCGAATATCCTGTGCCAATAAATCACCTGTATTGTTTTGACGGAGGCTGTCTAATGCCTGTTTCAAAGCATGATAGGTGTTTTGCAGAGATTCGTAATGTCTAATATTTGTTACAATCGTTTGCTCTGAAGAAGTCCTGCCATCTGATGCCACCGCCACTAAATATTCTTTCAGGCTTTCTAAATTTTGCTTATTCAAGGCACTGATTTCAAAAATGGGCAGGTCGTACCCATATAATTCTGTGATCGAATAATTGAGCATGCCGAGCTGGTGTTCATGGCATAAGTCTGCTTTGTTTGCCACCAATATGATTTCTAGATTTTCGCGCTTTAGTTTTTCAATATCTTCTATCACCGCCAATTCGGAAGATTCGTTTGCATCAAAAATATACAGTAAAATGGAGGCATTGGCAATCTGTTCATAGGTTTTCTGCACCCCAATTTTTTCAATAACATCTGTTGCTTCCCTGATTCCTGCTGTATCAATTAAGCGGAACATCAGTCCGTTAATTACTATTTTTTCTTCAATCACATCGCGGGTGGTGCCGGCAATTTCTGAAACGATGGCGCGCTCCTCATTTAATAAAGCATTTAATAAAGTGGATTTTCCCGCATTCGGTCTGCCAGCCAATACCGTCGTTATGCCATTTTTTACCACATTCCCGAATTTAAAAGAGACTAACAAGACGCTGATGTTTTTCTGCAGCTCCATTATCAGTGCTTTTAATTCTTCTCTGTTGGCAAACTCCACATCTTCCTCGCCAAAATCCAGTTCCAATTCTATTAAGGAAGCAAAATGGATGAGTTTTTCGCGCAACATTTTTAAATCATTCGTAAAACCACCTCGCATTTGTTTGATTGCCAGCAACTGCTGGGTTTCCGTTTCCGCTGCAATTAAATCTGCCACCGCTTCCGCTTGTGACAAATCGAACCTGCCGTTCAGGAATGCCCGCATGGTAAATTCGCCCGGTTTTGCCCCTCTGGCTCCGCTGTCTAACAGGGCTTCAATGATTTTTTGCAGAATATAAGGTGAGCCATGGCAGGAGATTTCCACAACATTTTCTTTGGTATAAGAAGAAGGTGCCAGAAATAAACTAACCACTACCTCGTCAAGTATCTGATTGTGATACACAATTTTGCCAAAATGAAGGGTGTGTGAAGCTTGCTCTAAAAGATTTTTACCCTTAAAAATTGTATTTGCTATTTCAACAGCCCGTGTGCCTGAAAGTCGGATAACGCCAATTGCGCCGGTTCCCGGTGGTGTCGAAAGCGCAACGATCGTATCAGAAAACTCATTCTTTAGCATAAATAATTAACAGTTAATTGATTACGGCTTGTGTCCAGTGTTATTCACCATAAAATTAATATCCTGCAAAACTAATATAAATAGCCGATTTTTTGTTTTTAATTGAGCTGAATGCATCCTGAAATTGATTACTGCCTCTGTATAAATCAAGAAACATTTAGAAAATCTGAATATTTATAACATAATTTAAGAATTGATAAATGGTTAATAAACATTTCACTATATAATTAACACTTAGTTTATTACCTTTGTCGATTCAACAACCCACTATAATGAAAAAATTAGTTACGCTGTGTTTTCTAGTATGCTCAGTATTTGTCGCTTATCCACAGGGTCTTGGTAATCTTACCGGTGCGCTGACGGGTTCTTCCATTACCACTGCCGCTTCAAATGCAGCAAAGCAATTAGTCTCTTTGAATTCTGGTAATTCAAGTTCTACTGCCAATCTCTCACAGTTGCAATTATTAGGATTAGATCCAAATGCTGTTCAGAGGTATTTAAAAGCAAAAACAGATGCATCAGCAGCAGGTGCTACAGATATCAGTCCTTTACAGGATGTGTTACAAACGGTTCTGGAAATGAGAATAAGACAAGACTCCATGCAGTCCCAAATGGATAGCTTGTACAGATATAATCAACCAAATAATCAGGTTAAGCCAAACGAAATCTTCGGACATGATTTTTTCGGCACCGGAAGGTTGGCTTTATTCTCAAAGTCTTCAGATTCAAAAGCGCCGGATTCTTATATCCTGGATGTTGGCGATGAAATCAGTGTAGCGGTTTGGGGTTCAGCAGATTATAACAATAAATTCAGAGTAAATGATGACGGATATATTCAGATTCCTGAATTTGGACGTATCTACGTGAAAGGATTAACCTTTGGAGCTGTAAAAGCACAAATGGGAAAACGTTTATCTACCTTCATTAATCCTGCGAGTACACAGTATGAGATTACATTGAATTACTCCAGAACTATTGACGTAAATATAGTAGGTGAGGTAAATTCTCCGGGTACATACCAGATTCCGGCAATCAATTCGGTATATAACGCCATCAATGCAGCCAACGGAATAACGGATATTGGTAGTGTACGTGATATTCAGGTGCGCAGAGACGGAAAAACCATCCGTCGTTTTGACGTATATGAGTTTTTATTCAACCCGCTGTTACAGGAAAATTTCTTTCTGCAAAAAGGAGATTTCATCTATGTGTCCACTCAAAGTAAATTAATAAAAATCACGGGTTCTGTACGTCGTCCTGCAAAATATGAATTATTCAAAGGAGAGAACCTGAATGAATTGGTGAAATTCGCTGGTGGTTTTGCGCCGGATGCATATATCAAATCCGTGCAGGTAATCAGAACAAACAACGACAAATCTCAGATTATAGATGTTGATTACGAGCAGATTTTGAGTGCAAATTCCAATTTTGAACTGAAAGACGGAGATGTCGTTAACATTTCTTCCATCCCCGGCGGCATTGAAAATTTTGTAAACATCAGCGGTCCCGTAAGATATCCGGGCAGATATGAATTAAAAGAAGGTTTCAGAGTGGCGGATATCATAAAAGTAGCTGGAGGTATAAGAGTAGAAACATATCTGGACAGAGCTTACATCAAAAGAAAATTGGACGATAATACTTTTGTTAATCAAAAGATTTCATTGAAAAACATATTGATTGACGAGGCTTCACCTGATAACTTGTTATTAAAACGTGCGGATCAGATTCAGTTGTTTTCTAAAGATGAATTTATTGAAAAATTCATTGTTTCTATTGACGGATCCGTAATTAAACCAACTATTCAGGAATTCACGGACGGTATTACATTAAACGACTTATTGTTTTATGCAGGAGGGTTAAAAAAGGAAGCAGCCAATTCTAAAATTGAAATTTCCCGCATCATGAATATTGACTCCAGCTCGGAGCAAAAATTCATACCGCAGCGTGTTGTGGTGCAAACAATAACAATCGGACCAAACCTTGAGTTAGATGATGTTTCAAAAGCATTTGCGCTGGCACCAATGGATAGAGTTTATGTGAGGAAAATTTACGGATTTGATGATCAGATGGTTGTTACTTTGAAAGGAGAAGTAAAATATCCAGGTATTTATCCAATCTTAGACAAAAACGAAAGAGTACTGGATGTGATAGAAAGAGCAGGCGGTTTAACGCCATATGCTTTTATCAAAAATGCAAGATTAACACGCCCTGATAATTCTTTGACTCAAACTATTTTTCAGTTGAAAGATGCTTTTGGTGATACAGCGTCCAGAGCGAATCTGATTCTGAAAAACGGAGATATCATAGAGATTCCAACGGTAAATCAATTGGTAAGTATAAAAGGAGCTATCCGCTATCCAAATCTGGATAGTACACAAACTATAAATGGAAAATTCATTCCCGGAAAAAGTGCCCGTTGGTATGTAAAACATTATGCCGGCGGATTTAAAAAAGGTGCCCTGAAAAAATCTACGATGGTAATTTATCCAAACAGAAAAGTAGATATGACGCATTCTTTTATAGGGATTAAAAACTATCCTACAGTGGATATTGAAGGTGCTTTAATTACTGTAGATATGAAGAAAAAAGCACCAAAACCGCCAAGAGGATCAGAATCGGCACTAAACTGGAATATTGTTTTGCCAAGTGTTATTGCAGCGATAACATCAGTTGCCTCTACAATAGCATTAGTTTTTGTTTTGAAAAAGTAATTATATGCAACAACAATTCTCAGAAGAAGATATCAGATTGGTGGATGTTCTTGAATCTTTCAGGAGTTACCTTGTTTATTTATTGAAAAAATGGTATTTGTCGATTGTTGGTGTAGCTGCATTGACAGCTGGTGGATACTTTTTTGCTAAAACGTCACCACCTAATTATATTGCCAATATTTCATTCAATGCAATAGATTCCCGAACCAGTTCCATGGGCGGTATTATGTCTATGATGGGTGTTTCATTTGCGGGTGGTTCTTCTAACGATGTATTGACCGGTATTTTTACTTCCAGAAATATTTTTCTTAATTCCATGCTTACGGAGGTGGAGATAAACGGAAAAAGAGACAAACTGGCCAATTTCTATTTTCATGCATTAAAATATGATGATGGATTTGAAAAGGATCCCGTTTTGAAAGATTTTAAATTCAGAGCAAATACCATTCAGGAAATCACCAAAACAGAAATGGATTTTTTAGGAATGATGTACGAGGATTTCAATGGTGGTTTAATGACGGCGGAATATGATTTAACTTCCGGTGTTATTCGCGCAGAAATTGAGACGCCTGATTATGAAGTTTCCAGAACGTTAGGCTCTACCATGCTGGGTAATACGGTTAAATTCTATCAGAACAAACAGGTAGAAAATGCGAAAACTTCTTTAACCGGTGTAACCAGAAGACTTGATTCTATTTCTGGTGAAATAGCCATAAGACAACGATTAATTGCACAATCTCAGGATCAGAACATTTTTAATAAAAAAAGATTAGAAATTGTTGAGCAGCAAAAAATTGTACAGGAACTGGCTACATTGAATGTGATGTATAATGATGCAACTACCTCAAAGGAAAATGCAAAGGCGGGGATGGCTCCTCAGAATAATATCGTTCGTGTAATTGATGATCCCATGTATTCTACCGCACCAAAACATAAAAGTAAATTATTATTTGCTGCTATCGGATTTGCCGTTAGTTTAGTCTTTATCATTATTCCGCTTTTAATTCAGAAAGCAATAAACGACGGACGTGAAGAAGATCGCATAAAGGCTGCAAAGCTAGCTTCTTTAGCCTCTGCAGAATAATTCTTGTTGTACTTATCATAAGAATGCGTAACTTTAAATTGCGCTTTTCACCCTGCTAATATCTGTAACATGGAAGATATTGAATCTTATAAAAATCAATTAGAAGAAATTCAACGTCAGTTAGCTGAAACGAAACAGGCATTAGAAAATGAGAAATCTGTTCATTCAGAACCAATAGCAATTGTTGGTATGTCTATGCGTTTGCCCGGAAAGATAAAGAATGCGGATGATTTATGGAAAGTCCTGGTAAACGGAGTAGATTGTATAGAAGAAATTCCTGCTAACCGTTGGGACAAAGATGCACTGTTTGACCCGGACCCGAATGCACCCGGAAAACTATACATCAAAGAAGGCGGCTTTATCGAAGATATCGAATATCTGGATGGTCCTTTCTTCAATATTTCACCTATAGAATTAGAAAGTACAGACCCCCAGCAACGCATTTTACTGGAAGTAACGCACGAAGCATTCGAAAACGCAGGAATCGATGTAAATTCTTTAATCGGGTCTGATACCGGTGTCTTTATTGGCATCGATAATGTGGACTACGAAGCCAGACAAATCCGCTCTAAAGATTATAAATTAATTTCCGGTTACTGTTACACAGGTACCGGCCCTACCGGTGCTTCCGGTAGAATTTCTTATACCATGGGCTTGCGCGGTCCGTGCATGACCATCGATACGGCGTGCTCCTCTGCGCTTACCTGCACACATGTTGCCATGCAGGCATTGCGCAATAAGGATTGTAAAATTGCTGTCGTAGGTGCGGCTAGTATCATTTCGGAACCGGACCAATCTCTGAATTTTTGCAGATTGGGTGCCTTGTCACCAGAAGCTCGCTGCAAATCTTTCGACGATGCAGCCAATGGCTACATTCGCTCAGAAGGTGTGTGCGCTATGATTATAAAAAGATTGAGCCATGCACAAAAAGACGGAGATAATATTCTGGCCGTCATAAAAGGTTCTGCTGTCAATCAGGATGGGAAAAGCAAACGCTTAACCGCGCCAAGCACTGCAGCACAAGGATTAATGCATGCGGCTGCTTTAAAAAATGCACAACTGCAACCAACAGATATCGATTACATCGAAGCACATGGTACCGGAACAAAAGTCGGCGATCCTGTGGAAATAAATGGTATTTTATTAGCCTATAAAAATTATAGAACGAAAGAAAAACCATTGTATGTTGGTGCCATAAAATCCAATATCGGCCATATGGAGTGCAATGCAGGCATGGCAAGTATGTTTAAAGTAGTCACCGCATTACAACACGATACAATTCCAAAATCTATTCATTTTCATACACCCAATACACTGATCGACTGGAATAACATTCCGGTTGTTGTAGCAAAAGACAATATAGCATGGAAACGTGAAAATGGAAAAATTCGATACGCAGGGGTGAGCGGTTTTGGTGCCACGGGTTCCAATGCCCATGTCATCATCGGCGATGTGCCTGAGAATCCTTTTCCTTTGCAAAAAGAGAAATTGCGCAGCGATATTTTTGTGCTGCCCTTATCTGCAAAGAGCGAACAAGCTTTATCTGATCTGGCGAGAGTATATGCGAATTTTATTCAGCACAGCGAGCATAAAACGGAGGATATATGTGCGATGGCGGCTCTACGCCGGGCACATTTTGATTTGCGGGAAGTATTTGTGGCAAAAGACAGAGAAACACTAATTGAACAGTTAAGAGATTTTGCCGAAAGCAATACCTATGAAAGCAAAAAGAAATTTGACAACAAAGAAAAGATAAAAACGGTATTTGTTTTTCCGGGACAAGGTGCACAATGGTTTGGAATGGGAAAAGCATTAATGCAAAATGAACCTGTTTACAAAAGCGCTTTGGAAGAATGCGCTGCCGTTTTTAAGAAATATGTGGATTGGGATGTGCTGGAAGAGATTTCAAAAGCGGAACAAAGCAGCCGAATAACAGAAATAGATATCGTACAGCCTGTATTAGTGGCGGTAGAAATAGCCCTGGCAAGTTTATGGATGAGCAAAGGCATTTTTCCGGATGCCGTGATAGGTCATAGCATGGGCGAAATAGCAGCCGCATATGTGGCCGGAAATATTACGCTCGACGAGGCAGCGAGAATCATTATTACACGCAGTAGCCTGATGAAGCAATTGAGCGGTAACGGCACCATGGGAGCTACGGATTTAACGGAAGAAGAAGCGAATGAATTGCTGAAAGGATATGAAGATAAATTGTCGGTGGCAGTCATGAACAGCAAGAACTCCACCGTCATTTCAGGAGATCCTTCCGCATTAGAGGAAGTGTTTGCAAAACTGGAAGCGCAGGGGCGTTTCAACAGAAAAATAAAAGTGGATGTCGCATCACATTCGCCGCAGATGGATGCTATTATGGATGATTTGCAAAATGCAACTCAGGCTATACAACCGCAAAATTCGTCCATTCAGTTTTATTCAACAGCACTAAATGCAATCGTTAACGGGGAGAATTTAGATGCGCACTACTGGACAAAAAATTTACGCAATCCGGTGCAGTTCGGTAAGGCCGTGAAATCGGTGTTGAGCGATTCTCAGGTTGCTTTTATAGAAATGAGTCCGCATGCTTTGTTGTCCCATTCAATAAATGAAAACATTCAGGAAACAGGCGCACAGGCCGTTTCTGTGGCTTCTTACAGCCGTGATAAAAATGAACTGACGGAATTCTATTCCAATATCGGTGAATTGCATGCAAGCGGATTTTCCATTGACTGGAAATCCATCTATCCGAATATTGGTGCGTTTGTGATGCTGCCTAATTACGCCTGGCAGAAAGAACGCTATTGGTTTGATCAGGAACCTGAATTTACTTCGACTTCAAGCCTTGTCAAAAAAGATATTTCCAAAAATCTCTACAACATTCATTGGAATGAAATAAAATCAGATGCTATTGTCGCTACTAAAAACGTTTTAATCATTAAAGATACCTATGGGTATTATTCAGTTATTGAAAATGCATTGATTGAAAATGGCTGCACGGTAACATCTCTTGACTTGAATGATAGTCTGGAAAACATAAAAGCGGATGTGGTCATTCATATGCGCAGTTTTTACAAGGAATCTGCATTCAGTTTTTATTTAGATTGTGGCATTTTATCATTGCAAAAATTAATTCATCATTTCAACTCCACCAATCAGCATCCGAAGATTTGCGTGGTAACGAATGGTGCTTTTGTTTTACAGCAGGATAAACACACCAACCTGAATGCTTCT
>JADLAJ010000333.1 GCA_020848255.1 Chitinophagales bacterium | reverse complement strand
GGCTGGAAAGAATTTGAACTGGAATTATTGCGCGACTTAAATGACAGCGTTGTTATTATATGTACTGTAGAAAATCTCGACCCAATGGGTGTTCATACTGGTGATTCCATTACAGTTGCACCTGCAATGACCTTACCGGATCCTGTTTTTCAGGAAATGAGAAATCAGGCGCAGAAAATGATGCGCGCACTGGGAAATTTTGCGGGTGGCTGTAACGTTCAGTTTTCTGTGAATCCCGAAACCGAAGAAATCATCGTCATTGAAATCAATCCGCGCGTATCGCGTTCATCCGCACTGGCCTCCAAAGCTACCGGTTATCCGATTGCAAAAATTGCAGCAAAACTGGCATTAGGATATAATCTGGATGAACTAAATAATCAGATTACAAAATCTACTTCTGCCTTTTTTGAACCGGCATTGGACTACGTAATTGTAAAAATTCCCCGCTGGAATTTCGATAAATTCTACGGCTGCGATGCTACCTTAGGTTTACAAATGAAATCCGTGGGCGAAGTAATGGGCATTGGCAGAAACTTTGCCGAAGCACTTCAGAAAGCCTGTCAATCCTTAGAAAACAATAAGATTGGTTTAGGCGCAGACGGAAAAGGCTTGTCCAAAACAGAAGAAATTTTAGACAGTTTACAACATCCAAGCTGGGACCGTATTTTCAAAATAAAAGATGCCATCTCCTTAGGGGTTCCTTTGCATTCCATTCAGAAACTCACCGGAATCGACAACTGGTTTTTGATGCAGATTCAGGAACTCGTAAAACTGGAAAAAGAAATTCAGAAATATACCATTCACAATATCTCCAGAGAATTATTGCTGAAAGCCAAGAAGAAAGGCTATTCAGATGCGCAACTTGGATACTTATTAGGAAGAATTGACGAAGAAGAAGTGTACGAAAAACGTAAAAGTCTCGACATCAGACGTGTTTATAAAATGGTAGATACCTGTGCTGCTGAGTTTGAGGCGAAAACACCGTATTACTATTCTTCTTTCGATACAGAAAACGAAAGCAAACGTTCTGATAAAAAGAAAATTATTGTATTAGGCTCCGGCCCTAACCGTATCGGACAAGGCATCGAATTTGATTACTGCTGTGTACACGGCTTGCTGGCGATAAAAGAGGTGGGCTATGAAGCCATCATGCTGAACTGCAATCCGGAAACCGTTTCTACTGATTTTGACATCGCCGATAAATTATATTTTGAACCAGTATTCTGGGAGCACCTTTGGGAATTGATTGAACACGAACAACCCGAAGGAGTGATTGTACAACTCGGCGGACAAACTGCCTTGAAATTATCTAAAAAACTACATGAAAAAGGTATCAAAATAATAGGTTCTTCGTTCGACAGTATGGACATTGCGGAAGACCGTGGTCGTTTCTCCGATTTATTAAAAGAACTGGAAATTCCATATCCTGAATACGGAACGGCAGTGGATGCTGATGAAGCATTGGCTGTTGCAAATCGCGTAGGTTATCCTGTTTTAGTGAGACCAAGTTATGTGCTGGGCGGACAGCGTATGCGTATCGTTATTAACGATGCAGAATGCGAATCGGCAGTGATTAACTTATTGAAAGATATTCCGGATAATGTGATATTGATTGACCACTTTTTAGACAGAGCGAAAGAAGCGGAGATTGATGCAATTTACGATGGAGAACAAGTGCAAATCATGGGCGTGATGGAGCACATAGAACCGGCAGGTATTCATAGCGGTGACAGTAACTCGGTATTGCCACCGTTCAGCTTAGGTGCTATCATTATTGAAACGATGAAACACTATGCCGAAAAATTATGTGTTGCCCTTGAAATTCGCGGATTGATCAATATACAGTTTGCCATCAAAGGCGACAAAGTATATGTGATTGAAGCCAACCCGCGCGCATCGAGAACCACGCCATTTATTTGCAAAGCATACGGCATTCCATATCTGAATGTGGCCACCAAAGTGATGCTCGGCACACATAAACTGAAAGACTTTACCTTCAAAGAAAAACTGACAGGTTATGCCATCAAAGAACCTGTCTTCTCTTTCGATAAATTCCCGAATGTGAACAAAGAACTCGGACCTGAAATGAAATCTACCGGTGAAGCGATTTACTTTATCAAAGATTTATTCGACCCGTACTTTAGACAATTGTACAAGGATAAGAGTATGTTCTTGAGTAGGTAGAAAACCATCCATTAATCATAAACAAAAAGAGATGCCTTTCGGCATCTCTTTTTTTCATAGCTTTTCAGATAAAATTATTTCTTTGTGGTGGCCATTAAATTATTCATGCCCATCATTTCTTTCATGGTCTTTTGCATACCATCTGCCGAACCGTCCAAGAAAATAACATTCCCTTTTCCATATTCAGCAAACTGTTTGATAGACTCTGTCCACATGGAGAATAAAATCACCGATGTATCCAGATTAGCTTGCTCCATTTCTTTCGCAGCCTGCGTCATACCTTTGGCCACTTCTTCTCTGAACAAAGCCACACCCTGTCCGCGCAACTGCGCCGCAATGCGTTCTGCATCTGCCGCAATTTTTATCGCATTACCCTCTGCTTCTGCCGCTTTGGTTTTGGTAATCAATAAAGCTTGTCCCTGATTTTCTGCAGCAGCCTTTAAGTTGCTGGATGCTACCACTTCCGCCATTGATTTTATAATCGCTTCATCAAACGTGATATCGTTTAATTGTAAGTCTAAAAGATGGTAACCCCAGGTTTCCAGAGTCTGGTCGATTTGCTCTTTCACATCCTCCACAATTTCTTTTCTCAGGGAAAGTACTTCGGCTTGTTTTTTCGTTGCTACAAAGCCACGGATAGATCCTTCAATGGTACGCACTAAAGCCTGCATTAAATTCC
>JADLAJ010000332.1 GCA_020848255.1 Chitinophagales bacterium | reverse complement strand
TGAAAAGAACAATTTCATTTTTTGTTCTTTGTGCCTTATTTTTTATCCCTTTTAAATCAAATGCTCAGTTTGAAAGCCACCTTACCTGGAAGAGCGAAGTGGAAAAAATTTCTGAAACAGAGTTTAAGGTAAAATTTATCTGCTCGCTGGAAGATGACTGGCATACGTATTCTCAGTTTACCAAAGAAGGTGGACCATTGCCCACTCAATTTCGTTTTGAAAAAAATAAAGACATTGAATTAGTCGGCAAAGTGGAAGAAGCCGGAAAAAAGCACACCAAATTCGATGATTTATTTGGCGTAGATGTTACTTCGTTTGACGGGGATGCCACGTTTATACAAAAAGTAAAACTAAAAAATCCAAAAGCAATTTTAAAAGGAGAATTTGACGGACAGGTTTGTAAAGATGAGGTAGGCTGTATGCCTTTCGGTCCTGAGAAATTTGCTATTTCGTTTGATGGAACAAAGATTCAGGATACAGGAACCAAGATACAGGATTCCACAAAAAAATCAAACAGCACAAATGTTGACACTGCACATTCAGTAATTCAAACATTCAATAACTCAATCATCAATTTTGACTGGTCAACGGCAAAAAATGCCTGCAGCGTTAATGCGGAAGCCAAAGACAAAAGCTACTGGCTGGTTTTCCTCTTAGGGTTTTTAGGCGGCTTGGTTGCCTTGCTCACGCCTTGTGTATTTCCTATGGTTCCGCTCACAGTTAGTTTCTTTACAAAAGGCGGAAAAGACAGAAATGAAGGTATACGAAAAGCATTGTTATATGGTGTTTCCATTATACTTATATACGTGCTGTTGGGCTTGCTGATTACCGGTGTTTTCGGTTCTGATGCACTCAATGCGATGAGTACTAATATCTGGTTCAACCTGTTGTTTTTTGTGGTGTTTGTGGCATTCGCTATCTCGTTCTTCGGGTTTTACGAAATCACTTTACCGGCTTCATGGGCAAATAAGACAGACAGTCTTTCGAGCAGAGGTGGCTATATAGGATTGTTTTTTATGGCATTTACACTCGCCCTGGTTTCTTTTTCCTGTACAGGTCCAATTATCGGAACTTTACTGGTGGAAGCAGCTACCGGTGGCGGACCAACACTATTTAATCATATTCCTATCAAACCGGCATTAGGCATGTTTGGCTTTGGTTTGGCATTGGCATTGCCGTTTACATTATTTGCTTTGTTTCCGCAATGGCTGAAATCACTGCCAAAATCAGGAGGCTGGATGAATACCGTGAAAATGATTTTAGGATTTGTAGAACTGGCATTAGCATTTAAGTTTTTATCTACGGTAGATATGACGATGAACTGGGGTGTACTGCGGTTCGAACCTTTCATGGTCATCTGGATATTAATTTTCGGGGCAATGGCATTGTATTGTTTAGGGATTTTATTCAAAAACAAACCGAGCAATTTGGTAAAAGTAATCGGCGTTGCAACCTTACTGTTTACTGTTTATTTAGTCTATGCATTAATCAACTACAAACCGGTGAAATTATTCAGCGGACTTATACCGCCGACCTCGTATAATTTTAAGGCAAAGAATGAAGAAACATTCAAGCATTTTAAAGATTATAAAGAAGGTCTAACCTACGCAAAAGAACACAACATGCCTGTCTTGATAGATTTTACAGGGTTTGGCTGTGTCAACTGCAGAAAGATAGAAGACAATGTGTGGTCGGATGAAAAAGTAACAGAACGCTTAAAAGATTACGTGGTTATTTCTCTATATGTAGATGACAGAAAAGCCTTGCCTGAAAATGAATGGTACACATCCAATGCAACAGGACAGGAACGCGAAGTAAAAACGGTAGGACAAAAATGGAGCGATTTTCAGGCGAAATATTTTAAGACCAATTCACAACCACAATATATCCTGATTAACACAAAGGAACAATTACTCAATCAGCCGGTAGCCTATGATTTTTCTAAAAGCAAAGAAAACTACATTTCGTTTTTGGAGTGCGGCCTGAAAATGAATGAGCAGTTAAAATAGCATCACAATTTTACAAAACCTATTCAGTACATTTCTGTTATCTTTGTACATCTGAATAATTGAGCTATGAATATTGGAATTGTTTGTTACCCAACCTTTGGTGGTAGTGGCGTTATTGCTACCGAATTAGGAAAAGGACTGGCGCAGAAAGGACATAACGTACATTTTATCACGTATAAAGAACCCGCACGTTTATTAGACACCTTTAATGAAAATATTTTCTTTCATGAAGTGCGTTTGAACGATTATCCCTTGTTTGATTATGCACCTTACGAAACAGCATTGGCCAGTAAACTGGTGGATGTAGCTATCAATGCAAAGCTCGATATTTTTCATGTGCACTATGCCATCCCGCATGCATCGGCAGCATATATGGCGCGCCAGATTTTATTGCAGAAAGGCATAGATATTCCGGTAATCACCACTTTGCACGGTACCGATATTACGCTGGTTGGTAAGGACCCGACGTATGAACCGGTGGTAACGTATTCCATCAATCAATCGTGTGGAGTAACAGCCGTTTCCGAAAGCTTAAGGCAAGATACTTTTGCTCATTTTGCTATTAAAAATGAGATAGAAGTCATTCCGAATTTCATAGATTTTTCCAGGTTTAAAAAAACGAATAAAGACCATTTCAAAAAAGCCATTGCACCGAACGGAGAAAAGATATTGGTACATACTTCTAACTTTAGAAAAGTAAAAAGAGTGGAGGATGTGATTCAGATATTTTGCAAGGTTTCTTCTCAAATTCCATCTAAGTTACTGATGATTGGCGATGGTCCGGAACGTCAGAATGCAGAGGTACTGGCGCGCAGCTTGTGTACACAAATGGATGTACGTTTTTTGGGAAAACAGGAAGCGGTGGAAGAACTCTTAGCGATTGCAGATGTATTTCTAATGCCGTCCGAAACGGAAAGTTTTGGTTTGGCGGCCTTGGAAGCCATGGCTTGTGAAGTGCCGGTAGTATCCAGTAATGCCGGCGGTATTCCGGAGGTCAATATCGAAGGGGTAACTGGTTATTTGTTAAATGTGGGAGATGTAGAAGGAATGGCCGCCAGATCATTGGAATTATTACAGGATGAAGAGAAACTGGCACAGTTTAAGAAAAATGCATTTGCACAGGCACAGCATTTCAATATCAGCAATATTCTTCCTCAATATGAGGCGTTTTACAAAATGATAAAAGAGAAAGGAGATTGCAAGTAGTTATACTTTCTCACTTCTGTAAAACCAATACAAAAGAAACGCGCTCATGCCTGTGAAAATATGCCAGAGCGAATGACCCTGATACAGGGATGTCGGATCGCAGGCGATTTTTTGAACATCTAATGTTCGTAAAATAAATGCACCTGCCGCGAGCAATAAACTTAAGATGGCTAATTGGATTTTGTAACTGCTTTTGTTCTTGCTATAGTTTAAAACAGTGAACACTATAATTACTAAAATTAAAATTGGTAATAGTATTGTACTCGAAATAAGCAGATGCAATTTAATAAATGCAAGTATCAATAATTCGATACTGTAAATAAAAATCTTTTTTAGGTGTTCTGATGCCTTTTCTTTAACCATTAAGCGATGAGTACTAATTCCAATTAGAGTCAGACAAATACTATACGTTGCGTTCATATCTATTCGTTGACCAAACCACGTAAGTGAAGCGTGAAAGAGTGCACTACCGATACTTAAATAAATTAAACAGCAACCAAATAAAATAGAAATCGTTGGAAATTGTTGTATTGGATTTTGATTGTCTTCTTGATAATTTTTTCTATCATAAAATCCAATTAACACAGCAATTATTCCAAGAAAAAAATACATTAGATTAGAATAAGTATTCATCGTCTGACGAAAAAAATGTTTGGATTGGTCCAGTTCGCAGTATTCGCCGGTTAATGCCGATTTACTTTGCTGCATGCTTTGCCAGATACTGCCGTCATAATGGTGATTGAGGAAAAAGTAAACCAATAGCAGCGCTAATGTTACGAACAATGCACTTGCATATATTTTATAAAGAGTTGGTTTTTGCATTCCTGTAAAAATAGAAAATGCAATTTTAATTTTCGTAAAAAATAAAAATGCCACGAGTTTTCGTGGCATTTTTTGTGTTTATGGTTTTTGTTATACCTTCCTGTGTTTATTTAAGGGTGTTCAAGGCATCCAGGAAGGGTTGTAAATCAGCAAGTGTATAAGCTTCTTCGCTTAACCGGTCATCAATAAAACGGTATTTTTTTCCGCCAATTGTTTTAAAAAACTCCAGGTGAACGCGTTTTTCATCTTCACCCTCTTCCACACAGGAAAAGATAAATCCGTTTAAATTAGATGCTAAGATTTTTCCGGTACCATTATACATGTCATTAGTTTTTACATCCGCTTTCATCTCTGTTAAAGTTAGCGTTGTAATTTCTGCCTGTACATCTACGTTGCCGCTTCTGATAATTCTGAAATCTCCGTCTTTAATTACTTCGGTGCCTTTGGGTGCGTTCATAGTAGCGTTGATACCAAGTGGAGTTAAACTGATAAGAGGGCCGCTGGCTGCAGATGTGGTAGCTGCCGTACTTGTGGTAGCTGGTTTTGTGGTGCTTGTGGAAGAATTGCTTGCAGTTGTTGTTTTAACAGGTGGTGTTGTTTTAGCCGTACTGGTTGATGTTGCTGGCTTGCTTGCAACAACAGGTTTTTCTTTTTCCGCCAATGCATTTAAAACTTCGCACGACATATCTTTTTCATAAGATGTTGTATAAGAATATGGAATAATACCAAGAAATGATTTTTGATATTCACTACCACCTAAATAATCTCGTTTAAAATAAAATTCTTTCTTTATACATTTTCCACCTTTTTGATATCCAATACATACCCATAATATTAGTGCTTCTATACTA
>JADLAJ010000331.1 GCA_020848255.1 Chitinophagales bacterium | reverse complement strand
TTCATTATTGAATTGTTTTATTATTTAATTCCCTGTCCAGTTCGCTTTTCTTTTTTCCTTAAATGCAGCCAATCCTTCCGCGGCGTCTTTGCTACTCAGGCATTGCATCAGCATGGCGTGCAGGTATTTGTGTTTTTCATCTGCTTTCAGCGATTTCATTTCATGGAATGCTTTTAATCCTAAACGAATCGCAGTAGGTGACTGCTCTTTGATGTCATCCACTAATTGCTGCACCGTGCTTTCGAGGTCTTCCGCTTTTACTATCGCGGATACTAATCCAATTTCCTTGGCTTCCTGTGCCGTCAGTGTTTTGGCGCGCAGGCATAGGTCGAGTAGTTGACGTGCCGACATCAAAGGTTCCAAGGTAGCCATTACCTGAAACGGGAAGATACCGCGTTTCACTTCCGGTAAACCGAATTTTGCGTCTTCTACCGCCACAACGTGCGTAGCGCCGCCAATCATTAGGAAGCCGCCGGCATAAACATCGCCGTGTACCTGCGCGATGCAGGGCTTGTGCAGGCCGTTGAATTCATCCCCCAGTTTCACCATGTCTTTCGGCATAGGAATCGTGGATGGCTTTTCGGTAGTATCGGCACCGGCAAAAGCTTTTAAGTCGGCACCGGCACAAAACACCGGACCATTTGCTTTTAGTACGACCGCCCAGATGGCGTTGTTGTAGTGCGCGTAGGCGAGGGCATAGGCCAGTTCATTTGCCAGCGGCATGTGAAAGGCATTGCGTTTGTCCGGGCGGTTGAGCGTGATGCTGAGCACGTTTTCTTTTTCTTCTACAATCAGATACGCAAAAGATTGCTCGGAGAAATTACTGATGTCTTGTTGTGAGTATATCATGTTGATTGTTTTAACTATTTAATTATTTTGGGTAAAGGATTGACAAGTTTTGAAATGTACGATTGATAAGTATTATTATATTCAATGTTAAATTCATTTAGAATTTTTAATAGATTTTCTTTTATGAAAATTTTTAGTTTGTATTCACTTTCACCAAAAGTGCCTTCGTTAAATATCGTGTCGACTTGTATTTCTGGTAGATTTGTAGTTTTTAAAAAGTTTAATTTATTTAATAAATAAAGTTTGTCGTTAATATTTGTGTCAAGGGTTTTAATTTCACTTATGATACTCAATGAAAGGAGGTATATTCGTATTATTTCTTCGTAATAGTCTACTAGGTATTTATTTGCTCTATGGAAATCTATAGGATTAAGTAGATTGAAAATATGTTCGATAGATTTAATTCCAGTTATGTATCTAGAAGTTGAATAAACACCGTTATTGGAATTTATTTTAAACGATTCAGTTTCAAGTTTTATACTTTCAATTATACTTGTATATCTGCCAATAACATTGTGTGTATTTTGTTTTTGCAATTCTTTATTAGCTTTTACTTGTTCTTTAAATGCAATATAAACTAAGAATGCTGAGAATAAACCAATAATTGGTGCAGTTAAACCACCAATTGTATCACCAATTTCATTTGGGTTTAAAATTGTTTTGTCTTTGTATATTAATGCTGTTATTCCAAATACAGAAAGAATAATAATAAATATTATTAGCACAAGAATCATAAAACTATAAAATAGGTTGGTTGAAACCCAATTTGTGATTTTGTCTTCTAACTTTATTTTATTTTTTTCTTTCTGCATTATTACATTATTTCATCGCTATATTATTACATTAATCTTCTTTCATCTTCAACAACAACGTTCCTGCTTCCACAAATTGTTTATCCGTTACGTACACTTCTTCCACTTCACCGTCGCTGTGCGCTTCGATGGTGCTTTCCATTTTCATGGAGATCATTTTCAGTAAGGCATCTCCGGATTTTACGGCATCGCCCGGTTTTACCAAAACTACCGTAATGTCGCCCGGCATTGGCGCGATATAGCCACCTTTCACCGTTTCTTCATTCGGGGAAGGGAAGCGCTCCACGCTGTTCAGTACAATCTGTCCAAGTTGCGGCGATTGTATAAAATACTGATGGCCGTTTTGGGAAATATGGAAGTTGCGGCGGATGCCGTTGATTTCGAGGGTGAGTGGTTCGGTCGACCGTCGACCGTCGACCGTCGACTGTTGACGGTAAGATGTAAAGTTCTTTTCTGCAAAGGAAATCTCGAGTGCATGGCCTTTGCTGGTGTAGGCAATCGGAAATTCAAAACCCATGTATGCATACATTTCTTTCTGCGGTTGATAGAAATTGTTGCGCCAGCCTGACGGTACGCCTGCTGCCAGGGTGCGTTCCTGCTGACGTTGCAGAAAGCGGAAATGAATCAGCGCGCAGGTCAGTATATCCAGTGTTTCCTGCGGATATTTCTCGCCTTCGTATCTGAATTTCTTGTCTAAGAAATGCGTGTCAAAATCGCTTTTCTGAAAATCTTCATTTTCTAAAATGGCAATCAAAAAGTTTTTGTTGGTGGTAAATCCGGTGCACACCGTTTCCTGCAAGCCTTTGCGCAAGCGGTTGATAGCCTCTGTTCTGTTTTTTCCGGTACCGATTACTTTTGCAATCATCGGATCGTAATAGGTGGAAATTTCCGATCCGCTTTCAATGCCTGTATCATAGCGCAATCCTTCGGATCTGGAAGGAATCCAATCCAGGATTTTGCCGTTTACCGGCATGAAATTATTGGCAGGATCTTCCGCATAAAAACGTACTTCTATGGAGTGGCCGCACTGCTGTATATCTTCTTGCTTGAACGGAATCGGATTGCCTTGCGCCACTTCAATCTGCAGTCGCACTAAATCGAGACCGGTCACTTCTTCTGTAATCGGATGTTCCACTTGTAGTCGTGTATTCACTTCCAAGAAATAGAACGACTGGTCGGGAGCCACAATAAACTCTACGGTTCCGGCATTGTCATATTGAATAGCTTTGCAAGCCGCAACGGCCGCATCGCCCATTTTTTTGCGTGTTTCTTCCGTGATAAACGGGGAAGGACTTTCTTCCACCACTTTCTGATAACGACGCTGAATGCTGCACTCGCGCTCAAACAAGTGAATCGCGTTGCCGTGTTTGTCGCCGAAAATCTGGAACTCTACGTGACGGGAAGTATCAAAGTATTTTTCAATCAGCAAGGTGTCGTCGCCAAAGCCGGACAGTGCTTCTGATTTCGCTTCGTTGATGGCTTTGTCGAGTTCTGATTCCTGACGCACGATGCGCATGCCTTTTCCGCCGCCACCAGCACTGGCTTTCAGCAACACGGGAAAGCCTATTTCAATGGCTTTCGCTTTGATGGTGGCTTCGCTTTGGTCATCGCCCTGATAGCCCGGAATGGTGGGCACACTATGCGATTGCATAATTTTCTTCGCACCGATTTTAGAGCCCATTACTTCAATCGCCTGTGGATGCGGGCCTACCCAGATGATGCCTTCGTCCATCAC
>JADLAJ010000330.1 GCA_020848255.1 Chitinophagales bacterium | reverse complement strand
CAGCAAATTTTGAAGAGAGAGTTTTCGTATGCGTTTGAGCCGCAGGATTATTTGGGTGCACCACAGATAAATTTAAAAACGATAGATGAAACGCCCTTTGTGATTGGCGATATATCGTTTACTCCTGTTCGTGTATTTCATAAAGAACTGCCAGTGCTGGGATTTCGGGTAGGCGATTTTACCTATATCACCGATGCTAATTTTATTGCAGAAGAAGAATTGGAAAAAATAAAAGGCAGCAAAATAGTAGTGTTGAATGCTTTGCGCAGAGAAACACACTATTCTCATTTTAATTTAGAGCAAGCCATAGAAATTGTGAATAAGATAAAACCGGAACAGGCATATTTTACGCATATTTCGCATCATTTAGGGTTGCATGAAACGGTAGAAAAAGAGTTGCCTTCTACGGTATTTTTAGCCTATGACGGATTGGTGATTAATAATTAACAATTAACAATGTACCATTGGCAATTTTACAAGTCCATCGTTTATCACCAGTCGTTCATCGTTAATTAGTCTTTGGTTTGTATTTAGATGCTGTCAGAATTTTTTGCCCGTCTTTAATGGCAACCAGTTGCTTTAATGTCGTTTTTGGATTTTCCTTCATATAGGCTTTTACAATTTGCCAGCCCAGCCAGGCGCCCACTCTTCCCGGGCTTTCTTTAGGCATACCGTAGGTAGTAGGGCCATCTTTTACATATTTGAATTGCTCGAAATCTGTATTGTACAATATGTTTTCATTTAAAAAGAATGCCCATATCTGCGGTTCACTTTCTACACAAAATTTCCAGTGCTTCTCATCGTATTTGATAATATCATTTTCTTTCTTGTCGGGAAGCAGACTTTGAATAAAATACAAAATCTTCCCCTCTGCAATCATTTTATCTAACAAAGTAGATTTGTCGTCTGGAGCAGGAATAATATTAGCTGCCAATACATTTGCACAATCTATTGCCATATATTTTTTATCAAAAGTCGGAATCATAAAAGATGTTTCCGCAAAGACGGAAGGATAATAGATATACTTTGGTCCCAGGTATTTATCCAATGAGATACCAAGGATAGAATCGGTTGCGGTAAAAACAGAATACGAGAATTCAGAAATGCAGGTAACTACTTTTGGTGTTGGCTTTTCAGGGAAATAGCTTTTGTAATTGGCAAATGCTGTTTGTAATTCCTCCTTTAAAAAATCGAGATTACCTAATTTATACTCTACCGTATCATACAAACCTTTCATGGCTTTCTTGGTAATGAAATCCTGCATCACATTCAATTGTGTTCCTATATCGCCGGCTGCAGGAATATTCAGTACCTGATTGTAAAATATGTTGTAAAACGTTGGATACTTCTGCTGCAATTTGTTTAAATCAACATCTAATTTATTGGGATCGCAGGCAAATAATTCTTTCTCAAACCTTATTATATCTACGTTTATTTCTGATTTTTTTACCTCTTTCTCTTTTTCAGGAAGATTGGTTTGGCGGTTACAGGTGCAGGAAATGATGCCAGCTAAAATAAAAACGAATAAGATTATCTTTTTAAGAGCGTTCATTTTACAAGATTTGTGTTGCAAAAATAAGATAAAAAACAGCATGTCAATATTTATTTAACTTAACTTATTACATTATACTTAGTACTTTTGAATCATGAAAATCGGATTAGCACAGCTTAATTATATGATTGGCGATTTCAACGGTAATTTCGAAAAAATGAAATCTGCTATTGAAAAAGGAATCGCCGCCAATGCAGATTTATTATTGTTCAGCGAATTGTCTGTTTGCGGTTACCCTCCGCGCGATTTCTTAGAATTCCATCATTTTATAAATGAGTGTGAAAATGTTATCCATAAATTAGCTGCGGTTGCCGGCAATAAGATTGCCATTATTGTGGGGGCGCCTTCAAAAAACCCGACAAAACACGGGAAGGATTTATATAACTCTGCTTATTTTATCGAAGACGGTAAAGTAAAGTTTATGGCACATAAAGCTTTATTGCCAACGTACGATGTATTTGATGAGTACCGGTATTTTGAACCCAATAAAGAGTTTAACCTGGTAGAATTTAAAGGTAAAAAATTAGCCATTACCGTTTGTGAAGATATCTGGGATACAGGGGAAACAAATCCCTTATACAGAATAAATCCGGTAGCGGAACTGGCAAAACTGCAGCCGGATATTTTAATCAATTTGTCTGCATCGCCTTTTAATTACAAGCAGGCAGCAAAAAGAATTGATGTCATTCGTAGAAATGCTACACAGTTTAACCTGCCGGTATTTTATTGTAATTGCGTAGGCGCACAAACAGAATTAATTTTCGACGGTGGTTCTGTGGTGATGAACGCACTAGGTGAATTGATTGATGAGATGCCTTATTTTGAAGAGTGTATTCGTTTTTACGATTTAGCGTCGACGGTCGAAGGTCGACGGTCGACTGTTGACAATCAACAAGACAAAAGTCCAACAAAGCTCATTCACGATGCATTAGTGTGTGGTATTCAGAATTATTTTCAAAAATTAGGATTTAAAAAAGCCATTTTAGGATTGAGCGGCGGGGTGGATTCTGCATTGGTAATGGTGTTGGCGGTGCGTGCGCTTGGAAAGGAAAATGTATTGAGTGTGCTGATGCCCTCGCAATTCTCTACGTCACATTCGGTAGATGACAGCTTAAAATTGCTAGAAAACTTAGGTTCGCCGCATAAAATCATTCCGATAAAAGAAGTATTTGATGTGTATGATAAAATCCTGCAGCCGCATTTTGAAAATAAACCGTTTGATGTAACGGAAGAAAATCTGCAGGCAAGAATCCGCGGAAATTACCTGATGGCCTTGAGCAATAAATTCGGATATATATTGTTAAACACCACGAATAAAAGCGAAGCGGCGGTTGGTTACGGAACTTTATACGGCGATATGTGCGGCGGTTTGGCAGTACTGGCGGATGTTTACAAAACGCAAATTTATGAAGTGTGTAATTACATCAATAAAGACGAAGAAATTATACCAACTCATATCCTGACGAAAGCACCGAGTGCGGAATTGCGTCCTGGGCAAAAGGATTCAGATTCATTGCCGGATTATGATGTGCTGGATAAAGTATTGTTAGAGTATATCGAACATCATCAGGGACCGGATGAAATAGAACAACTTGGTTTTGATGAAAAATTAATTACCAGAATATTACGTATGGTGAACCGTAATGAATTTAAGCGCCATCAAACGCCACCTATTTTACGCGTATCACCAAAAGCATTTGGCAGCGGACGACGATTACCTATTGTTGGGAAATATCTGGAAAGTTAGGACATCATGCAAATCAATTTCCTTAGAAATAAAACCATCGATTATCCGTCCGGCTCTGCGCTGGAATACCGCAACAATATATTGTATGTGATAGGAGATGATGTGAATTATATTTTATGTCTGGACAAGAACTGGAATGAAATTAATCATCTGAAACTCTTTGAATATAATGGTGTTCGCATTCCGAAGCCGGAGAAACCTGATCTGGAATGTGCTACTATTATCGGGGATATGTTGTATGCAGTCGGTTCCGGTTCTGTATCACCTCAGCGAGATGTGGCATTTTTGGTGAATCTTGCGGAAGAAAAAATAAAAAAAATAAGCACAGCTGCATTTTATTCTATTTTCAGAGACAGAAATCTGATTGCAGAAATGAATATTGAAGGGTTTACTGATTGTCGGGATAAGTTATTGTTTTTTAATCGTGGTAATACACAACAACCTAACCAATTAATTATTACCGATCAGAAAATTTTGAAAAAACAATTTCCGGACAGATTTAAAGTCATGCCTGTAAAGATCGGTAAACTAAATAATATCAATCTTGGAATTTCCGGTGCTTGTTACGATGAAATAAATGATATTTTATTACTGACTGCTTCTGCTGAAGATACCAGTAATGCATACGATGACGGTGATATTATTGGGAGCACCATTGGAATTGTTTATAATGCTTATAAAAAACTAAACGAGCAAGAAATTGTGATTGATGAGTTAATAGAACTAGATGCAGTACATTCTGTTTTTAAAAAACAAAAGATAGAATCCATTTGCATTACTAATCAGTCAGAAAAAAAATATACCTGTACTTTAGTTGCCGATAACGATGATGGAAAATCCGTGTTGTTTGAAGTGGAAAATATTGTATGAATTATTTTGTCTGAATCAGGATTTTTTGGATTAATAGATTGATGGATTTTAAATCACTTTAATCCTGAAATCTCGTAAATCCTGATTCTGACAATTTTCTATTTCTTTAAATCCAGTGCTTTATTAATTACATATGCCAAGTGCGCTCTGTGTGCTTGTGTTGCTGCGTCGCTGCCATATGGTGTTTCCATCCATTTTAAGATACGTTGCACTTCGCCAAATGCAGCAGATTTAGAGGTATATGCATATGCAGATTTAGAGTCAGCAATGTTTAATAATCTGCCTACATACTCTTCCTGTAAATTCTGTCTGATACTAGATACGGAAGCACCTAAATCTTCCATAAAAATACCATTGGTGATATCCTTCAATACAGCATTTAAACTGTATTTATTGCCATACATTTTTGAATCTGTAAGTCGCTGTAAAACGGTTGCATTTAACAGTTGATCTAAGACACCGCGTTGGATGTTTAATACTCTGTCGTGAATTTTCGGATCTTCCGTTTCTCTTCTGAATTCCTGTCCACGGCGTTGCATTTGCAGGTAATTGTAAATTTCAGTTGGAACCGTAAGTGCAGATTTAGAGAAAGCATATTTGCTGATTGCCTGCATAGCGCGTTTCTGGTCTTCCAAAGGAATTGGTGTAAAAGGTTTAGTAGAAGGATCTTGTCCTGCAAAATTTCTGTTTACATACACACCGCCAACATATCTGCTGATCACATTTAAGCTTCGTGCATAATGGCCGGAAAGCGTTAAATAGGCATTGCGTAATTGATGATAGGACTGATTTGTAATGCTATATTTTGTTAAGAGTTTAGGCAGAGCTTCATTCACCATTTTTATATTTCCTACAGCATACGTTATTGCATCATCAGACATATCGTAGAGATTTCCTCTCGGGTCGATTCCTTTTCCACTAGCACGCATGTCGTCCGCATCGTTTTTAAATCGGTATTCTTTTTTTACAGATTCTGCCAGTATTTTTTTCAAGGCTGTATTTTCTTCTGTTTCATCCTGAATATTTGTATATCCGTATTGAATTGCCCATTTGTCGTAGGGTCCTGGTTTGATATCAAAAAACAAGCCTTGTTTGCTTTTATCTGTTGAAATATTCGGAATCGTATAATCCATCACAGATGCCGTTAAACCTACGGTTGCACCAAATACAGGATCTTGAACCTGTTCGATATTGTTCATTTGTGAACCGATAAAATTATGCATCAATCCAAACGTGTGTCCAACTTCATGCAATACTAAATCATACAATGCCTGTTTTAAAAACTCATGTTTATCCAGATCTGAAAATCCAAAAGCATTTAACATTTCTGTTCCGTATAAAATATTTTGGTGCATGGTTTCGCCAAATGAGCAGTCATCATAATGCAAATGAGCTTCCGGTTGCATGTTGTCTAATGCGGTGATATCATAAAGCTTTTCCAATGGCAGACGGTTTGTCATAAAAATGTATTCCAGCATAATGTCTGCTCCTAAAATTTCTCCGGTGCGTGGATTTACAAAACTTGGTCCGTATCCGCCATAAGGTGGTCTTGGTGAAGCTGTCCATCTGAGCACATTATATCGAATGTCTTCTGCTTCCCAGCTGGCGGTATCAGCCTGCTCATAGCACTCCACTGCGTTTTTAAAACCGGCTTGTTCGAATGCTTCATTCCATGCAATCACCGCATTTTTTATGATTGGTCTGAATTCTTTAGGGGTGGTTTTTTCAATCCACCAAACGATTGGTTTTACCGGTTCTGATAATTTTTCGGTAGGGTTTTTCTTAACCAAATTCCAACGGTGAATTAAATCTTTCCATGGCGTCGGACTAGTAGAGGTTTGGTCGTTAATTTTTTCCATAAAGTAACCCACACGCGGATCATCAGCTCTTGGTCTGAAATCATTTTGCGGTACTTCAATTAAACTGTGTTGTAATTTTACAGAAACAAATCGAGCATCGGTAATTTCATCTGCACCATAGTTTACTGGCAACGGATTGTCATATACATATTCTACAGAAACATCCGTATTGTTCGGAAAATTTTTTATAGCCAGATATTTTGATTTTTTGCTATTTAGATTGCCTAACGAAAATGCATCAGATTTATCTGTCGGCATTTTTGAAGGTTTAATCTGAGTGACATTTTCAGCTAGAAATAAATTATCTGATTCAATTAAATACGTTTTACCGGTGGCCGCTGCTATTTTTTCAGATAAGAACAGCGATTTGTTGATGTTCGCATCTTTTGCTTTGCTTAATTCGGTATTTTCATCAAAATAGTAAGTGGTGTTTTGTAATACGAAATCAATTCTGTCAAAATATTTTTCAATTTTAAAAATAGAATTGTCTTTATAGCCACCACGTGCATAACCGGCATCCAAATAACCATCCAGCACATAAGCGAAATAGATATACTCTTTGCCAATTTTATCTTCAGAGATTTCCAGATAGGTTTTTCCGGTAGTAGTATCCTGATAGATGGTGAATAAACCACTAATTTTTTTACACTTTTCCGTTACTTCTTTAATCGTTTTAAAGGGAGGTTTGTTGTCTTTTTTTACGGTAGTATCTTTTACAGCCACTTTTACAGAATCAGTCATTGTTTTTACAACAACTGGTTCTTCTTTTTTCTTTTCTTTTTTAGCATATAAAACGGATATTGAAAATAATCCGATAGTTACAAATAGTAGTTTGGGGGCGAAAAACTTCATTTAAATATTGTTTATTTGAACAAAAATACCAAAAATATGGTGGATTTTAAAAAATAAAAGCCATCCTGATTAGTAGGATGGCCCGATAAAATATTACAATTTTCTGTTTACCGTTCGTATTGACAGCACTGCTGGAGATTTTTATAGGTATTTTCCTCTGTCTTATACTTTTCCGTATCATGACCAGCTTTTGCAATATTTTGCTGTATCTGATCAACGGATAATTTAGCAGGAGCGAATGTCACAGTTAAAATATGCGTGTCGACATTCCAGACCGCACTTTTTACGCCTTCTGTTTTTGCTGCCTTTTCAATTCTTTTCTTGCAGGATTCACAGTTGCCATTTACTTTAAATGATGCTTTCGTGGTTTCATCTTTTGCAAAAGTAAGCGTTGTATACAAAGTGAGAAAAGATAGTATCAATATGGAGATTGTCTTTTTCATAAATTGATTTTAAGAATTGATTTATTTTTTTTCCATTTCCATGTTGCATTTAGAGCATTTCCCCGGTTTGTCGGAGCAAATCTCTTTGTGCATCGGGCAGGCATACATCCCAGTTGCTTTCTTCATGTCTTTTTCGCAACATGCTTTCTTTTCACCCATACCATTCATACTTGCCGAGTCTTTCATGCATGCCGAGGAGTCTTTTTTGCAGCAGGATTTTTCTTCTCCCACTTTGCATTTGTCGCAACATTTGTTTTCTGTTGTGCATTTGTCGCTGCACTTATCACAGCACTTTTCATCTTTACAGCAACTTGCCTTTTCACATTTTTCGGCACCTTTTTTACAGTTCTTGTTGTGGCATGCTGTAAGGCCTAAGATAGTAGCAGTTATTACCATAATAACTACTGCGATTGATTTGATTTGTTTTTTCATGATTGTTTATT
>JADLAJ010000329.1 GCA_020848255.1 Chitinophagales bacterium | reverse complement strand
TAAGGCCAAATCGCCGGCTAAACCATGCAGGTAAACACCGAGAATAGCACTGTCTATCGGGGAGTATTGTTGTGCTAGAAATCCCGCAATAATTCCTGTTAATACATCACCGCTGCCACCCGTAGCCATACCTGCATTGCCGGTAAAATTAAAGTATACATCTCCGTTTGTATCGCTGATACTGGTGTTTGCGCCTTTCAGGACAACAATAACCTTATGTTTTTTTGAAAATATTTGTTGCAAAGCAAGTCGTTCAAAATCGTTTTTCCATGTTCCGGCCAGTCGTTCAAACTCTTTCGGATGTGGAGTGAGAATTGAATTAGCCGGCAGTAATTGTAATAAGGATTTCTTAGTTGAAAGTATATTTAGTGCATCTGCATCTGCAACGATTGGTTGTTTATATTTCTTTAAAAAAACTTCCAGTGCTTTGATGGTAGAAAGGTGTGTGCCAATTCCGGGGCCAATAGCAATGGCATCGTATTTCTCATCTGAAGGAAATACAGTAAGGTGTGTTGAGTTTTTATCGATATTGCACATCGCTTCAGGGAATGCGGTTTGCATCATCTCATATCCGCACGCAGGAATGTGTGTGCTCACGAGGCCACAGCCGCTGCGTAAACAAGCTTTCGCGGATAAACAGGCGGCACCCATTTTACCATAACTTCCGGCGATAATCAACACATGACCATAAGTGCCTTTGTGTGAATATTTTTTTCGAAGATGCAGTTTTTGTTGTATGTCTTCTTTGGTTAGAAAATATAAAGAAGTCTTTGCCTGTGTTATATAGTCAGGATGCAATCCAATATCAAGCACAGCAAAATCATTAACATATATACCATTCTCCGGAAATAGAAAAGCTAACTTTGGAAATTGAAAGGTATATGTTTTGCCGGCCTTGATGGCAATACCTTCGCTGTGTTGATCGGCAAATAAACCACTTGGAATATCAACAGAAATAAGGGTGTTGAAGTTTTGCTGATTTATTTTTTCTATCACCTGATATTGAAGTGATTTTTTTTGTATCGGTTTATTTAATCCTGTTCCAAAAATAGCATCGATAATAATCTCATCAGAAGAAATTTTATTAATGAAATGAGTGTTGTCAATTGAATGAATATGCTTTTGGTATTTTACAGATAACCGAGATAAATTTTTACTGTAATCTGCGGAATATTTTTCTGATTTAAAAGTATAAACTTCAGCCTGATGTCCTTTGCTCAGTAATAGGCGTGCAATGGCAAGACCATCGCCGCCGTTGTTGCCTTTTCCGCAAAAAATATGTTTCGTAGTTTTTTTATCAGGATATTCTTTTAAAAGTTGTGTTACAAAAGCACTGGCAGCCCTTTCCATTAAGTTTAAAGATGAAACTGGTTCATGCTGGATGGTGTATGCATCCGCTTGTCTTATCTGTTCAGTTTTTAGCAGCTTCATCATTTGCTGATTCTTTTTATAGAATGAAGTTGATGAGAATAGGTTTGTGTTGCTTCAAAAAATATTCCGCGCTCTTCCAGTTTGTCGATTCTGACTTTTCCGGACGCATGTATAATTTTAATGTCGTTTTTTTCTTTAATTACAATGCCTACATGAATAATTCGTCCTTCCTGATTGCTGAAGAAGGCTAAGTCATTGGTTGCGGCATCTGTAAATTTTATTTTTTTGCCCTGTGTTGCCTGCTGATAAGCATCTCGTAATAATTTTATACCGTGCACGCGGAAAACAACCTGCGTAAATCCCGAACAATCAATACCCATAAACGTTCTGCCGCCCCATAAATAAGGGGAGTTCAGGAATAATTTTGCCGTTTGCAGAATAGTTTTTTTGTTTTCGGGTACTTTAAATTCTACAAAACTACCAAGGGGGTAGATGCAATCCTTGTCTTTTTTGAATAAAGATGAAATAATGTATTGCATTTTGTCTTTTGTCTTTTGTCTTTTGTCTAATACCCATTGTTTATTGTCTATCCAGCCTTCATATTTATCGTGATGCAATTTTATTTTACTCCATTTTTCCTGTTTATCGAGCACTGAAAAAGTTTCACCATATAACACCTGATTGACTATCTCTGACTTGTCAGAAGGCTCTCTACGCCTAGGAATTGCCGCTAAATTATTGATACCATTCATGCTATAAATATCCAAAATATTGTTCATTGTTAAACATAATTTGCAGAAGAATACTTGTTTTAAGTCAAAAAATAGAATCAAAATGCATTTTTTTGGCTTTTGCTATTGACAAATACAATTAAGTTGTGTAATCTTGCATCGAACATAAACCCCATGTCCAATGTATTTTTCATATCGCTTATTGCGAAGACTCATTCAGTCTTCTGATAAAGTTGTATATACAGCTTTGTTGTTTTGCGCATTTTCTATAGGTGCCACAACAAAGTCGTACGCACAACTATCTGCTAACTTTACCATGAGTAAAGATCGAGGCTGTGCGCCATTGTACGTAACTTTCACTAATACTTCTACAGGAAATCAGGACAGTTGTTTCTGGGATTTAGGTATTAACGGAAATACTGCAGATGACTGTAACCCAAGTGCGATTTTTAATCAGGCAGGTACTTACAATATTAAACTTACTATTTTCAAAGGGGGACAAACTTCAACCATTACTAAAACAATTATTGTTTTCAAAGATCCTGTAGCAAAATTTGATGCACTGCCAAGAACCGGCTGTGTACCTTTTAATGTTCAGTTTACAGATTTATCCAGCGTTGGTGATGCACCGATTACAAATTGGCTTTGGGATATGGGTGATGGCAGAACAGAGGTGGCACAAAGCCCATTACATACTTATACATTCAGCGGAAATCTTACCGTTTCTTTAATAGTCACTGACAGAAACGGTTGTAAAAATACATTGACGGTTAGAGACTTTATTAAGAAAGCAACTCCTCCATCTGTAAATTTTACTGTGAATAAAACACAAACCTGTTTAATTCCTTTTCCCGCAAATTTTCAAAGTACCGTTACTTCTTCAACACCAGTAACATATAAATGGAATTTCGGTACAGGAGATACTTCATCGGCACCTAATCCAATCTATTCTTATAACGGTGCGGGTAATTATAATGTATCTCTGACGGTAAAAGATCAGAATAATTGTTCAACTACAAAGTCTATTGTAAATGCAATTAAAGTAGAAAAATTCAAAGTGAATGTAAGCATTCCAACTCCAATGTGTACTAACACAACAGTTACGCCAAGCGTTAATTCCAGTTATTCACCTATTTTTTGTAACTGGAATTTTGGCGACGGTAATACTTCAACAAATACGGTTCCAACCATTGGATATACTACTCCCGGAAATTATCTGATTAAATTAAATTCTTTAAACCAGGAAGGTTGTACAGATACTTTTTCTCAAATGGTGGCAGTTAATTTAGCACCTACAGCGGCATTCGCTGCAGATCAGGTTAAATCATGTATGCCTTATACAGTTAATTTTTCAAATACATCTTCCAACGGAAGTACCTACAAATGGATTATCACCGGCCCTAACGGATTTTTCACTACGTCAACAAATTTTTCACCTTCCGTTGCATTGCCTAATAACGGAAATTATGATGTGAAATTGATTGTAACGGCAGCAAACGGTTGTGAAGATGTGTTATACATGCCACAATATATTTGGATTGGCCCGGATCAGATTAATGCAGTTTCTGATAAAACAGAAGGTTGCGAAGATTTAAAAGTTTTCTTTCACGCAAACCTTACACATAATTGGATACCTACAAGTATAACCTGGGATTACGGCGACGGAACAACAGGAACAGGCGAAGACCCCGTTCATATTTATACGAATCCGGGAGATTACAATGTAAAAGTAACAGTTACCTATGATGCACCTTGTCAGTCCTTAACAGATTTTATTGGCCCCATACATGTAGGAGCTAAATATCCTTTTACAGGTACGTTTGATTACGACAAAGTTTGTGTAAGAAAAGAAGAAGTAACCTACACGGCTACCGGAGGCATTCCAACTACAGAATTTATCTGGTTGTTTGGAGACGGAACAGGACAGGGAAGAAATACCACCCATATTTATCAGGAACCTTCACAGCCAAGAAAATATCTGGTGCAATTGATTGCAATCAATAACACCTGCAGAGATACACTGGATGTTAAAGAAATATTTGTGGCATTTCCTAAAGCGAATTTTGGATATACCTCAAGATGTAATAGTCAGAATGTTGACTTTGAAAATTTATCCAAAGGATTTACTTCTGCCACCTGGGATTTTGGTGATGGAACTGTATTGTCAACAATGGCCACAAATTTATCTCACACTTACCCTCCAAATCTTACTGAAGTCACAGCTTCTCTTGTCGTTCATAATGATTCTACAGGATGCACGGATACAATGGTAAAGGTGATTAAATTTTCAAATGTGGATGCGTTTAAATTTAATGTTTCCACACATACAGGTTGCAAACCTTTAAAAGTGGTTTTAACAGCAGAACAGGATACGAATATTGTAGCATATTTATGGGATATCGGAAACGGAGGTTTTGTTTTCGGTAGCACTTATACCAACACATATTTAAATGAAGGAAAGTTTGTGGTAAAAATGTTTGTAAAATACAGAAATGGTTGTGTTTTGGAATCTACACAAAAAGATACAATAGTTGTTTTGGGAGCCAAGGCTGATTTTAATTTCGACAAAGCGAGCGGATGTGTTCCTGCTTTATTCAACTTCAGAGATTCCAGTATAGCAAGAAATTCAACTATATCTTCTTACAGATGGCAGTTTGATGACGGTTCTACTTCTACAGCAAGCAATGCAACGCATACGTATAATGCAATGGGAACATTTCCGGTTAAATTAGTAGTGGAAAACGCCATCGGTTGTAAAGATTCAATTACTAAAAGTGTTAGCGTTTCGGATGTAAAAGCTGATTTTGATGTAGATATAAATGGTGTTTGTGGTGGGAAACCTATTAAATTCATTAACCAGTCTTCTGTAAATGCAGCAACGTATTTATGGGATTTTGGTGACGGTACCACTTCAACAGATACATTTCCGGTACATACTTATTCTCAGGAAAATAACTACACAATTAAGTTAACTGTAACAGATGGCAAAGGCTGTGTGAATACGATGGTGAAACCGGGTTTTGTGAAGATTAAAAATATTCACGTAAACTTCACGGCAACACCCACCTTTAAAACTTGTCCTGATTTAATTAGTAATTTCCAATTGCAGGCTCCGGCGAATATGCAGTTTAAAAATGTCATGTGGGATTTCGGTAATGGAAACACCAGTAATGATAACAACCCTACTCCACAAGGTGTTTATACTCAATCAGATTCTTTTGACGTAAAATTAATTGTTGTGGACAATAACAATTGTACAGATACGATTGTAAAACCAAAATACATAATCGTTGCAGGTCCGGCAGGAGATTTCTCCTTTATGCCTGATTTCGGTTGCACGCCTTTCAATGTAACCTTTAATGCACAATTTAAAAATACTACGACGACCATCTGGGATTTTGGTAATGGCGATACAAAACTAGACAGAACACTCGCTACGCAAATAACCTATACTTACAGAAGAGAAGGTGAGTTTAATCCAACTTTAGTTTTGAAAGATGATTTCGGCTGTACGGTAAATATTGTTTCTAAAAAGAAAATTAATGTTGCCCGAATGGTGCCCTTTTTCGGTGTAGATAAAACAAGTGTGTGCGATGGGACAGGCAGAGTCAGTATCAAGGACTCCGTATATACCTCACCTAACTCTCCGATAAAGGATTTCTTCTGGACATTTACAGATTCTACCAACACTGTGACAAAAGGAGTGGGTGATACCTTCATACCAATATCTGCGGGTTCTTATCTGATTAAATTTTATGCAGAAAACACATATGGATGTAAAGCAAAAGACAGCGTGAAAGTAGGGGTGTATACCAGACCTGTATTAACTTCAATTGATGATAAATTAATCTGCAAAGGAGAGCAGATTCCATTGGATTTGGTGGGTAATCCAACAAAAGTGGAATGGACACCAGGCAATTCATTGAATGCTTCTAATGTTCAAAATGTTATTGCTAAACCGGACGCAACCACTCAATATATAGTTAAAGCATATCATTATCCGCAATGTCCGGTATATGACACCGTAAATGTGACAGTAAAAACATTACTGGATGCCCGTGCATTTCCTGATACTATTGTTTGTATCGGTGATACCGTTCAGTTGCATGCACTCGGAGAAAATACTTCCCTGAATGATACTAAAATATACTGGCAGGCATCTCCTACAATTTCCGATGTAAACAGCTTGGATCCTTTAGCATATCCAAAAACAAATACGACATACTACGCCATTTTTGAAAACGGAAAATGTCAGATGCAGAAATTACCGGTAACGGTAAGTGTTAAGCCTTTACCAACTGTGAAAGCCGGTGAAGACCATATCATCATTAAAGGTTCTGAAGTTCAGATTGATGCAAGTTCACCAACGGCTGTGAGTTACATATGGAGCCCGGATTATAAATTATCCTGCACGAATTGTGAAACACCGCTCGCATCACCGGAGGTAGATACCTTCTATTATGTCACTGCGGTGAATCAGTTTGGCTGCAAGGCAACAGACCGTTTACGAATTCGTGTAATTGAAGATTGTGCCGGTAAAATGGTATACGTTCCAAACACTTTCACACCGAACGGCGACGGACAGAATGATGTATTAAAAGTATTCGGACCGGGTGTTTCTTCAGTGAAACAGGTGAGAGTATTTAACCGCTGGGGACAAATGGTTTTTGAAACTAATGACCCGGCAAATATAGGATGGGATGGTACTTTCAACGGACAGGACCTTAATCCCGGAGTGTTTGTTTATTATATGGATGTAGAGTGTATCAACGGAGAACGTACCATTAAGAAAGGTGACATTACCCTGTTGAGATAAATTGAGATATAACCCTTTTGAAACATAATTTTTTTGAACCCTAATTTTTGAGACATGAAAAACATTATTCTAGGAATATTGCTGCTGTTGCTGGCATATCATTCCAAATCACAGGATATAAACTCGTCACAATTTTATTCAGTGCCGTCTAATCTGAATCCAGCCTTTACAGGATTCTTCAACAACGATTATTATGTTGCGGCAACGTATAAAAACCAGTGGGGCAGTATTTCCACGCCGTTTCAAACGGTAGGTGCCACTGCGCAAATGTCTTTTCTGAAAAATAAACGACCTAATTCCATATTGGGAGCAGGTCTGGATATTATTCACGACC
>JADLAJ010000328.1 GCA_020848255.1 Chitinophagales bacterium | reverse complement strand
TGTCCGCCCGATTTGATGAACAGCAAATCATCGCAGGTGCGCAGGAATATTTTGCCTTGCAAAACGGCGTGCAGAAATATGCGGCAGTGTATGCGGAAATTCTCCGGCATTAATCAACTTGTACCAAACGTTTCAATGGCAAATGCTCCGTGTTTTCAATCTCTTCAAATGTACATTTAATATTGTACCGCGTCAACATCATTTCCTTAAACGCAGTTTCGAGTCCATCATTGTTCAATAAAAAAATGATATCATTTCTGTTTACTACATCTTTTGTGATGTTCTGGAGTTGATGCTTCTTTAGCAAAGCAGCATAATCCTGCGTATAACAATACCATCCAGTAAATATTATATTGTCATGTGGGAATATTTTCTCAGGAGCAAGCCATGCTGACATATATTCAACAGGAAGGCCACCCAATGCGGTAATATATACTTTGTCAGGGTTTGCACTGATATATTGATGATATTGCTCAAATTCTGCATGGTATTTCCGTTGCAGGTTGAATAAATCTGAAAATGAATACACCTTAAACACTGCGATAAGAAACAGAAATACGGAAATAACACTTTTAGAAAGTAATTTTTTCTCCTGATAAAATACATAGAACAGATGAACTAAGATCAGGTACATAAAGATAGGATACGATACACGATGAGGGAAACGTGAGAATGCAATCAGATAAAAGATTAGCGCTAGCGCCAAAGAATTTAGTACCAATGAAAATATTCTTTTTTCCGGACTTATCAGAAAACAAAACAACACAGATAGTAACCACAAGCCGATGATATAACGTTCTTCCCGCAGGATTTTTTTCCATTCTGATGCAATTTCAATTGTCGATTTGTGAGATTTTATCCGGTCAGCTAACTTTACCATATTACCTTCGTTAAAAAATGCAGGATCTCCGGGATACCAAGATTGCATTAATAAAACATCTGCACTTGTAAATCCTGTTCCGGATAATGATGTCGCTGTAAATCTGACAGGTTTTGCAGCAATCTGGTCAAATGCAACCACCGTTTTTGAAGGGTGACTTTGCATATAAATAGACGTCCATCCAATTGTGCAGATCAATAGAAATGCGATAAGCGGACGAATGTTTTTTTTCTCTGACCATAAAGAAAATATCAGTGGGATAGAAAAAATAATCAAAAACAAATAGGCTTCCAAACGGATGGAAAATGCTAATAAAGACCAACCTGCTAGCAAACACCAACCGGTAGTAGAAACGGACAAAAATTGTATACAAAGCAATACAGATAAAATAGCAGTCAGTGCAATTGTTGTAAACTGAATCTTCAATACGCATATCAGCATAAAGCCCAACAAAACAAATAGCAATAATAGCAAATGGTAGGTTTTGACTGCTTTTTGAACTCCCAGTGAAATGTATCCGATTGTCAAAAATGAAATATTCTGAATAATCATCAATAAAAGGGTATACCAGTTGAAGGATGGATATAACTTAAATAAAATTGTCAGCAATTTTCCCCACCATACGCTGCTGAAAATTAATTGGTCAGAGCTGATTCCGGAGAGAGCCCCACTGCAAATAAAATATAGGATATGGTCATCATTATTTTCAAAAGAAACCGAAAAAACAATTGGTGCTAACGTTATAAATAGCGCGCCTATAAACAAGATGATTTTCTTATCTTTATACATAGTTGTTTTCAATAGGCTAAATATAGGCAATATTACGAATGGATAAATGGTTTACACATTATAGTGATTCACAGATTATATTCCTCAATGATTTTTTGCTGGGTCCTGTATTTGCATTTATAATATATTTATCAGCAAAATACTATGTGAAAATAAAAAAAAATCCGATTTACGAAAAATATTTTGTCCCGGCAATAATGGTAAAAATATTTTGTGCCATTTTGCTGGCTTTGATATATCAGTATTATTACAAAGGTGGAGATACCATGACTTACTTTGTCTATGTTCAATTTCTGAGAGAATTGTTATATGTAGATTCGCATGCGTTTTTGAATTTTGTTTTTTCTGCTAATCCTGATGATTTCATGGCAAAAAATCATTTTGGAGAAGGTGTGGCTTTCTTTATGAATGAAAGTTCGAATATTATTATCAGGATGGCGCTGATATTAAGCTATCCGTTGTTGAATACTTATATCCTCGTCTCTTTTTGTTTTACATTGTTTTGTTTTTATGGGTGCTGGAAGTTGTTTGTAATGTTTCGTGAAATATATCCCCATCTGGAAAAACAACTCGCACTTTCTTGCCTTTTCTTACCATCGGTATGTTTTTGGGGTTCTGGTATTTTGAAAGATCCTATATGCATGGGTGCGTTAGGGGCACTTACGTACCATACATACAGACTCTTTTTCATGAGAACCAAGATTTTTTCCAGAATATTAATGATAGTATTCTGTTTTATCCTGATTCAAAAAATTAAAGTATATATGGTGCTGGCGTTTCTTCCTGCCTATTCCTTCTGGCTGATATTTAAATATAAGGAGAGTATCCGAAGTAAAGCGCTAAGGTTAATAATAACGCCTGTTTTATTTTCCTTATCAATACTTGCCGGGCTGTTTGTATTCCTTAAGCTGTCAGCAGTTGCCGAAAGGTATGACTTGAATAGCCTGATGAGAACTGCAAAAGACACACAGAACTGGCTGTACTTGTCTTCTAAGACGCAAGGGGGGTCGGGCTATTCTTTGGGCAATATAGAATATACTCCAATTGGCCTTTTGAAAGTATTTCCAAAAGCGGTGAATGTATCGCTCTTCCGGCCTTATATCTGGGAGGCGCGCAAGCCCATTCTGATTCCGGCAGCACTCGAAGGATTGCTGTCGCTTTTTCTTACCATAAGGCTTTTGTATAAAGCAGGATTTGTGCGCTTCACCAAGCTTATCATGACAAATCCGGAGGTGCAATTCTGTCTGGTGTTTTCCGTTATTTTTGCCTTTTCCGTCGGATTTACCAGTTATAATTTCGGCTCACTGGTGCGGTATAAAATTCCACTGATGCCATTTTATTACATGGCTTTGTTTATCCTGGCGGATAAGGAAAAAGAACCTGAAACTGCAGGAAAATCCGGGAAGCCGGTTACATCGCCGTTAATACCGGTCAACAAAAAAATGGCGGCGGCCTAAGCTGTTACAGGTCGCTTCTGCCAGTAATAGGCCAGCCCAATGCCGGCAATCAGATGCCAGATGCCCCACCATGCGGCAATCAATGCCATGCCGCCCATGCCACCAAAAAAATTGAAAATTAATATCAGACCGAGGCCCGTGTTGTGGATACCCGATTCAATGGATA
>JADLAJ010000327.1 GCA_020848255.1 Chitinophagales bacterium | reverse complement strand
GAAAACTCAAACTCGCTGTATTCACGGCCATAGAAGGGAGATTTCTCATCTTCTTCAGCAGTGTAATAATCGCGCCATTTCCAGTAGGGTTCTAAAGTATGCATGATAGTTGTGAGTCGTGAGTTATGAGTTATGAGTTACAGGTTCAATTTAGAGTTAAAAACCGAAATGCGCAACACCCGTCTAAGTACTAATTACTCGTTTTAGCAATAAAATAATCTGCAATCTCATCAATCGGTTTGGTAACAAATTTACCTAAGGTACATTCAAACTCTGCGGCTACTTTTTCCAGTTCCGGTTTAAAGGTAGTTGCAATGGAACCCACAAAACCAATCGGATATTCCTGAAAGTTTTCAAAGCAGGAAACATGAAAATCAAAAAATTCCGTGAACCCTTTTTGCAACACCACCTGCGCGTAATCCGTTTCTCTGAATTTCGACAGGACCGGCGCAAAACTTGCCAGATAACGGTTGGGCGACGCTTCCTTATATACCAATTGAAAAATAGTATTCTTTTCCAGTTTATATTCACTCAGCAAATACGCTTCTATTTCCTGCGGCAAAAGATGATATAAAAAATCCCTAAGAATCGTTTTACCAAAATATGCGCCGCTCGCTTCATCTCCTAAAATATAGCCGATACCCGCATACGATTCCACCAAGGTTTCTCCGTCAAAAAAGATAGAATTAGAACCCGTTCCTAAAATACATGCGATGCCCGGTTCGCTGCCGCAAATGGCATAAGCAGCCGCTTTCATATCGTGGTCAATTTCTATGGTGGCATTCGTAAAAATAGATTTCAGCGCCGCTTCCGCCAGTCTGTTTCGCTCCGGACTGGAACAACCTGCACCAAAGAATTTGATTTCATCTACAGTAGGTGCACTTGCTACCAGCTCAGCGTTAGAAAAAATCTTTTGGTAAATTTCTTCATGGTGGTGAATGATGGGATTGATACCTACCGTTTCAAAATATTTTCTGGATTTTGTGTCCGGGTCGTATAACAACCAGGCTGTTTTGGTGGAGCCACTGTCTGCGAATAGAATCATAATCGCAAAAGTAATAAGTAATAAGTAATAAGAATGAGCAATAAGGCAAATATTTTGTAATTTCGATAAAAGATTTTTATGGCAAAAACAGCATTATTGATAGGAGCCACAGGATTGGTAGGCGGATTTGTACTGGAACAATTGTTGCAGGATGCTTATTATGACAGTGTGATTGTCTTAAGCAGAAAATCATTGAATAAACAGCATCCGAAACTGAAAGAAGTGCTGGTTAACTTTGAGCAGCTGGAAAACTATGCTGCCGATATAAAAGCAGACACGGTGTTTTGTTGTTTGGGTACCACCATTAAAGCAGCCGGTTCGCAGGAAGCTTTTAAAAAAGTAGATTACGAATATCCTTTACGGATGGCAGAAATTGCCAGACAAAACGGAGCATCAACCTATTTATTAATTACTGCATTGGGTGCTTCAAAAACATCCATGATATTTTATAACCGCGTGAAAGGTGAAGTGGAAGATGCCATTGGCAAACTGAACTTTACTGCCTTTCACATTTTGCAGCCGAGTTTAATTATTGGTGAACGCAAAGAAAACAGAGCCGGTGAAGGCATTGCACAAAAACTATCTCCGGTATATGATGCGCTGATGTTTGGCCCGCTGGCAAAATACAAATCCATTAAAGCAGAACAGATTGCCAAAGCCATGGTCTATTTTTCTAAAACGGATGCAACAGGAATTTTGCGACATGAAAGCGATGCATTGCAGAAGATTTAAATAATTTTATTATTTTTGTATACTAAAAAACAGTTTATGAATAAAGTATTATTTCTGATGATGATTATTGCAATAAGTCTTAGCTCATGTAAAAAAGACTGGTTATGTGAGTGTATAAGTGATTCAAGAGAAGTACGTGCAGGCTTTATAGATACAAAACGTAAAGATGCAAAAGACGCATGCGATCAGATAAAAAATTCTTTTTCAGGTTCGGCTGTTACCTGTACCTTAAAATAGGTTTCCCTGGTAATTGTTTTCTACCATGAACGGATTTTGTTACCCGTTGAATATGCTGATTTTAAATAATTCTGCACTTTTGCGCCTCTTTCTTAGCATTTAGGTTGCGGTCGGAGACCGACTAATTTAATAGACACAGGTCGTCCTGCGGAAGAACTGCGCCAGAGTGTTATTTATAGATTCAGAGGAGACAAACAAATAATTAATCAACTTGATGAGATATACATCTTTACTATTTTCTTCTTTAATTATTATTTCTTGTCAAAAAAAATTACCCTATAATTATTTGGAATGGCACGAAAAAACCAAGCATCAAATTTTAATAGAGTCCAATCAAATATATAACGACAGCTGCCATGGTTTGTTTGATTGCGAAATGTTTCATGAAATGCATTATTTTAATGAAGGAAAACAATATTTAGTAAAAGAATATAAATGCGGAGTTTTATTTACAGAACGACATTATGACAAAAGCCAAAAATATGAACTAAGGACAAAATTACATAAGAACGGAAATTTAGCTTCTGATGGATTACTTTATTGTGGATTGTACTATGGTCTTTACAGAAGTTGGTATGAGAATGGAAAATTACGTGAATTAGGCATAAAATACGAAAATAATTATATCGGAAAATATAAAATCTGGACTCGTTCAGGAAAATGCACTGAAATTGATGCAACCAATAAAACGCCTGTTAATATGCCAGATATTTTTAAATAACAAAAGGCATCGCTTACGCAATGCCTTTCTTATTTATCTGTCCCTGTAAATTTTATAGTTTTACAAACATGCTTTCATAGCTCACTCTGTTATCGGGGTTGCTGAAAGAAATGAAATATTCTCCTTTGGCAAAATCCGTTGCATCTAACTGTATCGTGTGTTGTCCTGCTGTTAAGTTCAGCGCTTCTTTATGCATAATTTGTCCTGCTACATTAAACACCAGCAAATTAAATTTTGCCTGCGCTTCGGTCACATTAAAATTCACCTGCATCATGCCGCTCGTCGGATTGGGGAATATATTCTGAATACCCGTTGGCAGTAAGCTGGCTTTTTCTGACACCAGTGATACCAGATTGGTATAGCGGAAGCTGCCGTCTGTGTTTTCAATTTTCGCTCTGTATAAATTTTCTCCCAGATACGGATTTTCATCGGTAAAGCTAAGTCCGTCTGTAGTATTTACACGTGCATTT
>JADLAJ010000326.1 GCA_020848255.1 Chitinophagales bacterium | reverse complement strand
TCGATTTGCTCTTTCACATCCTCCACAATTTCTTTTCTCAGGGAAAGTACTTCGGCTTGTTTTTTCGTTGCTACAAAGCCACGGATAGATCCTTCAATGGTACGCACTAAAGCCTGCATTAAATTCCTGTCGTCGATAAATTTAAACGCTACGTTTTTAATACTTGCTTCATCGGTATTAATTACTGCATACAACAACATCGCTTTAAAATAAACGTTTGCCTGGTCGATGGTAATTGCCTGAAACTCCAGTTCCACCGAGCGGTTCTGAACGGAAATCTTTTTGTAGACTTGTTCAATAAAGGGAATTTTAAAGTTTAGACCAGGATTTAAAATTCTTCGGTATTTACCAAAGACAGTAATCACTGCTACGGTTCCTTGTTGCACAGTAACAAATGATAAAAATAGTGTTACAACTGCCAACACTAATAAAATGGTTAAAAATGGCATAATCTATGATTTTTGGTGGTGAATAAAATATGTACTTCAAAAACAGAAGATAAAGATTTAAAGTTCCGCAATTTATAACTTTTTGTTTTCAAATGCATCACTTTCATTTTTATGCATCAGTAACTCACCGGAAATCCGCCAAAATTATTCAGGAATTGATCTTTTGACATTTTCATGCCAATGGGTGCGTAATCTGCCAGATAGGTTTGCGCCTGAAGGTTACTGATGTTTAATAAATTCTGCAGATTTACGATGGCTGTCAAATCCGGCACTCTGCTCATCGGATACGGGAAGGCAGGATTTGTCAGCAGGTTCCTGTAAATAATGAGACCTTTCATATTATTCTTCAGTTCCGGTGGCAACACAATATAATTTAATCCGGCTGCCTTTGCTCTTAGTGCTGCGTCTTCATCTCCAATTACAATATTTACAAAACCATCCGCATCTGCAATCTTAAAACTTATATCTGTAGTGGTCGAATACGTGTAGGTTTTGGCATCGCACAAACAAATGGAAAAATAGCGCACATCTGTCAGTCCGTTTTGTGCCGTGGTTGCGGCAAAACTGGGTGCTTTAAACCGCATCATCACGACCTGATTTTTATTGAAAGTGATGGGCGTAAACAGGTAATAATTATCCAGATTCGGATACAGAAAGGCACCTGAAAACTTATAAAAAAAGACATCTTTTGGTGCTTCCAGAATGCCCGCCAGATTTAGCAAAGTGGTAATCTTCTGGTATTTATCTTTAAACTGCTCCTGAAAATTGGAACTTGCCGGCGGAGGTGTGGTTATAGTAGCTCCGGTGTTTATATCAAATGCTTCCAGCGTTGGCAAAGGCACATTCGCATAATTATTTTGCTGTGGAATATAGTATCGCAAAATAATTCCCACGTTTTCTATCTTATCGTCAAAGCGCAGTGTATTAGAGTATAATGTTGAATCTACCGTATTGGGACAGATATTAACCGTATAATTTCTGTTTGCAGCGGATGGATTTGCGCCTGGCAGAAACGGATTCTCATTTCCGGCATCCGGGGTGATTTTCATATCTACGATACTTGCCACACTGCTGAGAGTGTTGTTGTCATATACATTATAACTCATGTAGCGGGCGACGCCATATTGCCCTTTAATGCGAATACCAACAGGCGAACCCTTAATTCTCTTAAACGAGTACAAAAAATAATTAACGTTTGAATCCGGCAGCAAAGGCAGGCTTTTGTTGCTGCCTATATTTTCTGTCCAGTAGGATACCGCTGTAGTTTTTTCCTTCTGACAGGAAATCAGAAAAACTACAAATAGAATAAAAAAGCATTTCTTCATAAAGAAAAGATAAGGCTTTTTCACAAAAAAGTATTTATCCTGAGTTAAATTATGCTTTTATCCGTGCTGGCACGTATGCAAAATACCATATAATATGGATATTGTTAAAAGATCGGATAAGCTAATTTTACAGATTATACAACGGGAATGCCATAATAGTTTTTGGCACAAAAGTTGTTTATAATGAAATGTTTATTAAATTTGTTTACTTAAATAATTAAATTCTATGAAAAAATTACTAACTACATTATTCTTGGCATTTGCAATGGTGGCGGCATTTGCTTCAGACAAAATCTTCTTACACGGAGGAAAAACCATCGACGGAAAAGTGGTAAAAGTAGATGACTTCAAAATCATTTACAAATACGACGGTGAAGACGCTGAACAAACAGTAACAAAAAAAGCAGTTGAAAAAATTCAGTACTCAAGCGGCAGAACTGAACAAGTTTCTGACAAAGTCGTAGTAAGCAGCAAAGCTGACTGGGAAAAAGTAGAAATTTTATTAGACAAATCAGAAATCGTTGGATTGAAGAAAGTTGGCGAAGTAAAAGGAAAAACATCAGGCTATTTCTCTGGTTATGTTTCAGGTGCTGCTGCTGATAAAAAAGCAAATAAGAAAATGCTGGAAGCTGCAGCAGAAATGGGCTGTCCTTTCGTTTATATGACAAGTGACAGCGGAAATTCAGGTGCATTTACTTATGGTAAACAGGCATTGAAAAAAGGTATTGCTTACAATTATGATGATAAATAATTAAACATCCTCATTTAATAAAAAAACACGACCTCCCGGTCGTGTTTTTTTGTTCTTATTTTAAACAATTGTATGTACAGCCATTCGCTTTAGGTCGTATTTTTGTGTGCAATGAAAATTTTACTCTACTATCTAAAAAAATATAAATGGCTGGTCGTTCTCACATTTCTACTGGCAATTGTTAATCAGTGTTTTTCGCTCTTAGATCCTTATATCTTCGGTAAAATATTCGACAATTTTGCTACGCATCCGCATCATAAAATTGTCAATGGGGTAAAAATACCCAGAACACAGCATGAATTTTTATTAGGTGTTCTATTCCTGATAGGCTGCGCAATTTCTGTTGCCATGATCAGCCGTATTGCCAAAGCGTTTCAGGATTATTTTATGAATGTTGTTATTCAACGCTTCGGAGCCGACGTATACACGGATGGTCTCAAGCACGCGCTGCAATTACCCTTTCAGGACTTTGAAGACCAGCGCAGCGGTGAAACCTTAAACATCCTGCAAAAGGTGCGTTTGGACTCCGAACGGTTTATGCAGAATTTCATCAATGTATTGTTTGTTGCGATTATCGGAATTGTCTTTGTAATTATATACTCCGCATTTGTATATCCATGGCTGATTCTGATGTATTTTATTTCTTCTTTTTTACTTGGCTTTTCCATTAATATATTGTCTAAAAGAATCAAACTGGTGCAAGCTACCATTACCAAACAAACCAATGTGCTGGCAGGCGCCACCACGGAAAGTTTGCGAAATATTGAATTGATAAAAAGTCTCGGCTTAACCAATCAGGAAGTTACCCGACTAAACGATACGACTATTAAAATCTTGCATTTAGAACTGGAAAAAGTAAAAAAAATACGCAGTATCGCTTTCATACAGGGAACGCTGGTCAACTCATTGCGACAGGTTATCATGTTTATAATCTTGTACCTGATTTTTAATGACCACCTCACGGCAGGACAATTAATTACACTTCAGTTTTATTCCTTCTTCATTTTCAATCCACTACAGGAAATGGGGAACGTCATTCTGAGTTACCGTGAGGCAGAAGCTTCTCTGAATAACTTTGAGAAACTCATGCAAAGACCGGTTGAACAAAAACCACAGGTGGCACTCAACCTTCATTCTATCGAACATTTATGCTTTGAACAGGTTGGGTTTCAGCACCGCACCGCCAAATCAAAAGCCGTGGAAGATATTTCATTTCATGTAGAAAAAGGAGACACCATCGCGTTTGTCGGTCCGTCCGGTTCCGGAAAAACCACCCTGGTGAAGTTGCTGGTGGGCTTGTATAAACCTCAGGAAGGAAAAATCCTGTACAATAACATTGATTCTGAAAATATAGATATTGATGAATTGCGTATTCAAATCGGCTTCGTTACGCAGGACACACAATTATTTGCCGGCACGATAAAAGAAAATTTATTATTCGTCAATCCAACTGCAACGGATGCAGAGATTTTAGAAGTTTTACATCAAGCTTCTTGCGAAAATTTATTAGCACGAAGTGAAAATGGAATTAATTCTGTTATCGGAGAAGGTGGCATGAAAGTTTCCGGTGGCGAAAAACAACGTTTGTCCATTGCCCGTGCCTTATTACGACAACCTAAAATTATTGTATTCGACGAAGCTACCTCTGCACTGGATTCTATCACAGAGAATGAAATCACGCAAACTATCAGAAAGATTGTTGCCAACAAACAACAAATTACCGTGATGATTGCACACCGACTATCGACCATCATGCATGCGGATAAAATTTTTGTATTAGAAAAAGGAAAGATTATCGAAACCGGCAACCATGCAGCTTTATTAGAAGAAAAAGGTTTGTATTATGCGATGTGGCGTCAGCAGATTGGCGAACGAAAAAGCGAATAGCATGACCATCGAAACACCAAGATTAACCTTAAGGTTACTAACCTTAACACAAGCAGAGCTTTATTTTTTAGGAAATAATTTATTAGAACAAGCTTTACATTTACCCGATGGCAATCGAATTGTTGATACGCATTTTAAAGACGTTGCCGAAAAGATATTTTTGCCAAATCTCCGAAAAGATGAAACAAACGCTGTTTTTTATTCTTTCTTTATTTTGGTAGAAACTACTTCGCTAAAGATAGTTGGTGAGATTGGATGTCATTCAAAACCAATTGAAACAGGTGAGGTAGAAATTGGGTACAGCACACAGGCACATTTCCAGAATAAAGGTTACATGTCAGAAGCCGTTGGTAGTTTCGCAAAGTTTCTTCTTTCTTTAGATAATGTAAAAACTATAATAGCAGAAACTGAGAAATCAAATATTCCATCACAAAAAGTCCTGATTTGTAATAATTTTATAAAAGATAATGAAACAACGGAAAATATTACCTGGAAACTAAATAAAATCATATGAAGCTAAAAGGTTCAAAAATACTCATCACCGGCGGAAGCTCCGGCATTGGTTTGGCAACGGCAAAAATTTTAATCTCCAAAGGCGCACAGGTGGTTATCACCGGGCGCGATAAAAAAACCTTGAAAAAAGCCACGGATGAAACAGGCGCCATAGCCCTTGTCTGCGATGTGACCAATGAAACGGAAGTGATTAAGATGGTAAAAAGTGCCGTTAAAAAACTGAACGGTTTGGATGTCTTAATCAACAATGCGGGATTTGGTTATTTTGAATTGTTGCAAAACATAGACATTCAAAAATTTAAGGATATCCTGGAAACCAATGTAACGGGTGCCATGCTTTGCGGACGTGAGTGTGCAAAATACTTCATTCAACAGGATCACGGAAACATCATTAATGTGGCATCCACTTCTGCCCTGAAAGGTCATCAGATGGGTACGGCTTATTCGACCTCCAAGTGGGCTCTGCGCGGCATGACGGAATGCTGGCGGGAAGAATTACGTCCTTACAATATCCGCGTGATGATGGTGCATCCGAGCGAAGTGCAAACCAACTTTGTAGCCAACTCCGGCAGAGCGAGACGTGATTTTAATCCGACCAAACTCGAAGCGCAGGATGTGGCACATTTAATGGTTTCCATGCTGGAATTACGAAATGTTGGATTTATTCCGGAAGCGACCATTTGGTCAACGAATCCGAAATAATTATACAGTGATACAAAAATGCCAACTTGGCAGAAAATGTCAAGTGGTATAACTTTTGACTTATTCATCTTATTATATAACATCTAAAAATCGAAATATCTATGTCAGTAGAAACAGGAAAAATTAATGTACAAACCGAGAACATCTTCCCGATTATTAAAAAATTCTTGTACTCAGACCATGAAATTTTCTTGCGTGAGTTGGTATCGAATGCAGTGGATGCCACCAAAAAACTGAAAGGATTGGCGCAATTAGGGGAGGCCAAAGGTGATTTGGGAGATTTGACCATTGAAATCAAGATTGATAAAGAAAAAAATACGCTGACCATCGCCGACAAAGGTCTTGGAATGACAGCAGAGGAAGTAAAGAAATACATCAACCAGATTGCCTTTTCTTCTGCCGGAGAATTTGTAGAAAAGCTGAAAAATACCGATTCTAATGCCATCATCGGAAACTTCGGTTTGGGTTTCTATTCCGCCTTTATGGTGGCTGAAAAAGTGGAGATTTACACCAAATCCTACAAAGACGAACCGTCCGTGAAATGGAGCTGCGACGGCTCCACCGAATTTACGTTGGAAGAAATCGAAAAAACACAACGCGGTTCTGAAATCGTATTATACATTGCCGAAGATTCCAGAGAATTTTTAGAAGATCATCGCATCAAAAGCTTATTAAATAAATATTGCAAATTTCTGCCGATTCCAATTCAGTTTGGTATAAAATTTCAATCGGAAGAAGATAAAAAAGAAGGAAAACCGCAGGAACCGGAAATCATCAACAATCCGGCACCGGCCTGGACGAAAACGCCATCCAGCTTAACGGATGAGGATTACAAAAACTTCTACCGCGAGTTGTATCCGATGAATTTTGACGAACCTTTGTTCTGGATTCACCTCAATGTAGATTATCCGTTCAACCTGACCGGAATCTTGTATTTCCCGAAACTGAAAAAGAATTTTGAAGTACAAAAAGATAAAATACAGTTGTATTGCAATCAGGTGTTTGTTACCGACAATGTGGGTGAAATCGTTCCGGAATATTTGACTTTACTTCACGGCGTAATTGACTCTCCGGATATTCCACTGAACGTGTCGCGTTCGTATTTACAAAGCGACGGCAACGTAAAAAAAATCAATCAGCATATCTCTAAAAAAGTATCCGATAAATTGCAGGAAATCTTCAACAGCGACAGAAAGCAGTTCGAAGAGAAATGGAGCGACATCGGTTTGTTTGTGAAATACGGCATGATCAGCGATGAGAAATTTTATGAAAGAAGCAACGGATTTGCTTTGTTTCCAACTATCGAAAATGCATTCTACACATTTGCAGAACTGAAAGAAAAAATCGCCGCGAACCAAACAGATAAAGACGGAAATTTAGTGGTTCTATACACGTCTGAAGAGGAAGAGCAACACAGCTACATTAAACAGGTAAAAGAGTATGGATATGAAGTGGTAAAACTGGATACGATGATTGACAATCATTTCATCCAGCAGCTGGAAATGAAAAACGAGAAAACGCAATTTAAACGAGTGGACGCTGATATCGTTTCCAATCTAATTCCGAAAGAAGAAGAAGCGGTTTCTGTATTATCTAAAGAACAGGAAGAAAAACTAAAAATGTTGTTTGAAACTACGATTGAAAAAACAAAAGCAGATATTGAACTGAAAGCACTTTCTCCGACGGATGCACCGATTGTAATTACCCGCAACGAGTTTATGCGCCGTATGATGGAAATGCAGAAAATGGGTGGAGGTTCTCCGTTTATGTTTGGTGGTATGGATGAAAAATTAAACTTGGTTATCAATACTAATCATCCGATTAATGCCAAATTGCTCGAAGAAGATACTACACATCAGGAAAAACACATCAAACAACTATACGATTTAGCATTGCTTTCACAAAACATGCTGAAAGGCGAAGCGCTGACGAATTTTGTACAAAGAAGTTTTGAGTTGATATAACAGTTGTGTTTTACAAAAATAATAATTAAATTTATTTATCAATAAATTTAATTCTGAAAACTATAGTGGCTGTATTTTCTGTGTTCTTTATTTTGAGTGCTTGTGAACCAAACAATAGTTCATGTGTGGATCCGGATCCGACAGACAATGGAGCTGATACAATTCAAAATTATTTTGATTCTATTTGCAACGACACTTCAAGTTTTTACAACTGTACCGATACATCCAATATTCCTTTCGCTATTAATAATTTGATTAATTATTTAGACGCAAAAGGCGATACAGCAAGCACTTTATTTATTGACCAATATTGTTATCACGACACCATCTTTTATCTTTCTTATACAGAATGTTGCGACAGATATAATTATTTACTCAATGTAAACGGAGATACACTATGTTCGCCAAGTGGCGGATTTACAGGTGGTGGTGATGGCTCTTGTCCTTGCTTTTTATATAAAGCCAAGAAGATCAGAACTGTTTGGGAAAAGCGATGAAACTTTTTTCGGTTTTTTAACGTTATAAACTGACGTTAAACTATTAAATTTGCAGCATGTTTCGCTTTTTTAAATACATTATCCTTTTTATTCTTGGGTACAAAGTGATTAAGATGCTTTTTGCAGAAGACAAGCCTCAGCAAAAAGTACCGCAAACGCCTCCGAAACCAAATATTAATACCAACGGCTATCAGCAAAACCAGCAAGCGACTTCTAATCCGAAATTCAACGATGCGGAATTGATTGATTACGAAGAGGTGAAATAGAATAGTCGTGAGTCGTAAGTCATGAGTTGTCAGCCAAATTTTGTATTTTTGCATTATTAAATTATTTCATCAATTAATTATTTAATTAAGTTATTATGTCATTAGATCAAAATATAAACAACGAATTGAAAGACGCCATGCTTTCTAAAAATGAAGTAAAATTGCGTACGATTAAAGCTATAAAAGCAGCCTTTTTAATTGCCAAAACGGAAAAAGGTGCCACCGGTGAAATCACTGCGGAGCAGGAAATTAAAATACTACAAAAACTATTCAATCAGCGCAAAGAATCTTTTGATATTTTCACCAAAGAAAACCGTCCGGAATTAGCCATTCGCGAGAAAGAAGAAATGGATGTCATTGCTACTTATTTGCCAAAACAAATGAGCGATGATGAACTGAAAAACATCGTACAGACAACTATCACAGAAACTGGCGCCACTTCCATCAAAGACATGGGTAAAGTAATAGGTTCCGTTTCTAAAAAAGTGGCGGGACAAGCGGAAGGTGCCCGTATTTCTTCACTGGTGAAAGAATTGTTAGGCAATTAAAAACACATAGATAGGTTCATAGATTTTTTTAGCTTGCTAAAAACTATGTTTCCTTTTTTATATAAAATTTTGTTCTTTTTATTTTTTTACCAGATAAATTCACAGGATTCATAGAATTACATCTTTGATGTAATTAATAAAAACTATGTATCTATGTATTTAAATACATTATGCAACATCTTATTTTTGATTTAGACGGTACTATTTCCAATCCTGAACCGGGTATTTTAAATGGTTACAAATATACCTTCCCGACATTAGGTTTACCTACTCCTGATGACTCAACACTCCGCAGTTTAATTGGGCCTCCCTTACGCATGGTGTTTGAAGATTTATATCAACAAACACCTGAAAAAGCGACTGAAGCCATCGCCACCTACAGAGTTTATTATAACCAACTGGGCGGTGCTTTTGAGAATGAATTGTATGAGGGAATGCTGGACTTAATTGAGAGTTTAGCTCAACTACAAAAGACATTACATGTGGCCACACACAAAGGTGCTATGGCAGATGAAATTCTGAAACACTTCAACATCCGCCATTATTTTAACCAACTGCAACACTACAACGAAGAAAAAAACATCGTTACCAAAGAAAAAATGATTGAACTCATTTTGGAAGATGAAAATATTTCCCAGTTGAACCAAACGGTTATGATTGGCGATCGTCATTCTGATATTGAAGCGGCAAAATATACCGGAATAAAAAGTATCGGTGTTACCTATGGCTTTGGAACACACAAAGAAATCGAAGATTCCAAACCGGATTATATTGCCAATAATGTAGCCGAACTGCATACCTTGTTACATCAAATCTGATTATCTTTCGGTAATTTTGTTTTTATAGAGATTGCTCTTAAAGATTATTCATGCCGAAACGATTCATACAGCCGATCATCCGGCCAATTATCCATCCGATAAAAGAACTTTCCGAAAGCGGAAAGCTGGGAGGTGTGTTGTTGATTCTGGCAACTCTTATTTCCATAACGATAACAAACAGTTCTTTCGGAGAAACTTATCTTCATTTCTGGCACCAGGAAATCGGAAACAATTTCATCTCCATGCATCTGGAACACTGGGTGAATGATTTACTGATGGCTATCTTCTTTTTTCTGGTAGGATTGGAAATAAAACGCGAGCTGATTATTGGAGAATTATCTTCTTTTAAAAAAGTATTGCTGCCTCTGTTTGCTGCGCTTGGCGGTATGTTATTTCCTGCACTTATCTTTTTTGCCTTTAATGCCGGTACGGAGAACCTGCACGGATGGGCAATTCCCACAGCCACCGATATCGCCTTTTCCTTGGGTGTTTTATCGCTCTTGGGCAACCGGGTACCTTTATCGCTGAAAGTTTTTTTAACCGCATTGGCCATCATTGATGATTTAGGCGGCATTTTAATCATCGCTGTTTTTTATACCAACGAAATTCACCTGCATTATTTATTACTCTCCCTTGCCGTACTTGCCGTATTGTTCCTGTTGAATAAATTCAAGGTATCGAGTTTTATCTTTTATTTTTTCCCTGTTTTATTTTTGTGGTATTTCGTTTACAAATCAGGCGTACATGCCACCATTGCAGGTGTTCTTTCCGCGCTGTTTATTCCCATCAGCAAGGTAGAGCAATACGAGCATCTATTACATAAGCCGGTAAATTATCTTATTCTTCCGGTTTTCGCTTTGGCAAATACCACTATTGCTTTATCTGCAGAAAGCATTCCGCATGTTTTTTCTGATTTAGGATTCGGAATTATTCTCGCTTTATTTCTTGGTAAAACACTGGGTATCTCTTCGTTGGTTTTTATAAGCATTAAAACAAAAATCTGTGACCTGCCACAGGATATTTTATTTAAGCATATTGCCGGTGTGGCAATGCTGGCCGGCATAGGGTTCACCATGTCTCTGTTTTTTACCGCACTTTCATTCGACCATCCGGAGAATGCCAATATTGCCCGACTGGCCATCATTATCGGCTCTACAGTATCTGCAATTTGTGGTTTGATCTTTTTATCTTTGACGCTGAAAAAAGAAACGGTTTCTAATTCTTAAAATTGATCGTATAAGAAAGCTATTCGTATTTATAATCTGCTGTTATGCTTGCTGTTCTTTTGCAAAATACCGTCCCGTCTATTCGTATCCGTCCAGATTGGGATTTGATGCACAGCTGCAAATCGGAAAAGTATGGAAGCATACCACCAACTTTCGTCCGACTATCAATGGCCCAAGTTATTGCGGTGAAATCAATGTATTTAAACAAACGGATGGTAGCAAACCCTGGCAAAAGAAATTGCATTACCCGGAAATCGGTGGCGGTGTATTTTTTGTCATTCATCACGACAGAGATACGATAGGAAATGCCTTTGCGGCATACGTGTACTGGAAGTATGCACTGGTGCGTACCAAAGTCATGGATTTTAACCTGAAAATGGGAATCGGATTAGCCTATGCGACTAAAAAATTCATTAAAGGCGAAAATGAAATCCATAATGCGATTGGCTCAAATATAAATGCTTATGTGCAGCTGCGTTTTGGCTTCGAGTGGAAGATAGCAAAACCGGTTCGTCTGGTGACAGCCTTCACTTACAACCATTATTCGGACGGCGCGGTAAAACTGCCCAACCTGGGTGTCAACACTTTAACTGGCACGATTGGCATCGTTTATTATCCTGCCATAGAAAAATATAAACTGGTGATGAATCAGGATTCGTTCAGCAAAAAACCTGTCTTAAAAAATGAAATTTTTGCAAAGGCGACTGTTGGTTTTCTGGACGTACAGAACAACCTGATTCCCGAGAAAACCTATCTGGCACAAAACACCAGCATCGGTTACTCGCGCT
>JADLAJ010000325.1 GCA_020848255.1 Chitinophagales bacterium | reverse complement strand
GGAAAATAATAGGTCTGTTCTATAAGGTCAATATAACGGTCTCTCATCGTAAATTACAGAGTTAATGAATTGTTGAATTACTGAATTTTCATTATCACCTCAAAAGTAATAACTTTGAACGATATAATTTTGTTTTTAGGATGAACATATTTCAAGAAATACAGCAACAGGTACAACAGGCATTTCCGGCTCTTTTTGGCAGCGAAGTGGAATTGAATAAGATAACCATCAATGAAACTCCCAAAGAGTTCAGCGGAGACATTACGCTGGTGGTATTCCCTTTGTTAAAACTCACTAAAAAGAATCCAGAAGAATCCGCCAAAACAATCGGAGAATATCTGGTGGCGAATAATAAGAATGTAGCAGAATATAACATCATCAAAGGTTTTTTGAATTTAGAAATTAAGAATGAATATTGGGTTGATTATGTAGTAAACGGTCGACAGTCGACGGTCGACAGTCGACAGAAAGAAACCATCCTCATAGAATACTCCTCTCCTAATACCAACAAACCTTTGCATTTGGGGCATGTCAGGAATAATGTGTTGGGATTTGCATTAGCTGGTATATACAAAGCCAACGGACATGAAGTGATTAAAGCCAATTTAATCAACGATAGAGGGATTCATATTTGCAAAAGCATGCTGGCCTGGCAGAAATTCGGAAACGGCGAAACACCGGAGAGTACCGGTTTGAAAGGTGATAAACTCGTGGGTAAATATTATGTGGAGTTTGATAAACATTACAAAAAACAGATTGAAGAGATAATTGTACAGGGAAAAACAAAAGAAGAAGCGGAAAAACAAGCTCCTCTTTTGCTCGAAGCGCAGGAAATGCTATTGAAATGGGAAAAAGGTGATGCAGCAACTATTGAACTCTGGAAAACGATGAACTCCTGGGTGTATGCAGGATTTGACATAACCTATAAAAATCTGGGTGTTGACTTCGATAAATTTTACTACGAATCCGATACGTATTTATTAGGAAAAGATATTGTGGAAGAAGGATTACAGAACAATGTTTTTTTCAAGAAAGAAGACGGCAGTGTCTGGATTGATTTAACGGCAGATGGCTTAGATCAAAAAATAGTCTTACGCGCAGATGGCACTTCCGTTTACATCACACAGGATATTGGCACTGCAGATTTAAAATACAAAGATTTTAAAATGGATCAGTCCTTTTATGTGGTGGGCAACGAACAGGATTATCATTTCAAAGTGCTCAAGTTAATCTTACAGAAACTGGGAAAACCTTACGCCAATGGCATTCAGCATTTTTCTTATGGTATGGTAGATTTACCGAGCGGTAAAATGAAATCGCGTGAAGGCACCGTAGTGGATGCGGATGATTTGATTGACGATATGATTGCATCGGCTAAAGAACAAACAGAAGCCTTAGGTAAAATTGACGATTTTACGGAAGAAGAAAAAACAGCCTTATTCAAAACTATTGGCTTGGGAGCTCTCAAATTTTTCTTATTACGTGTCGATCCGAAAAAAAGAATTTTATTTGACCCGAAAGAAAGTATCGACCTGCATGGTTACACGGGACCATTTGTGCAATACACGTATGCACGTACAAGAAGTATCTTACGCAAGAGTCAGGACGCAGAAATAAAGCACCAAGACTTAAATGCAGAATACAAGCTGCATCCATCTGAACTCGAACTGATAAAGGTATTGTACAAGTATCCAATCGTATTGGCAGACAGCTGCAGAGAAATGAATCCGGCGAAATTAATTGACTATGCTTATGAGATTGCAAAAACTTATAATAAATTTTGGCATGATTGTACTATCTTAGCCGCTGAAAGAGAAGATGAGAAAAATTTCCGCTTGTTACTAACCGAACAAACAGGAAATATTATCAAACAAAGTTTTGCAATTGTCGGAATTGATGTACCTGAAAGAATGTAGAAAAGAGTAGTAAGTAGTAAGTAATAAGGTTACTTATACTTAATAAGCTTCCTGAAAAAAAAATAAAAAGACAGGCTAAATACAAAAGAAACTTATAACTTATCACATATAACTTATTACTAAAACATGGAATTATACTTAAAAAAAGTAAGAGGAAAAGGCAGAGGTGTTTTCTGCACTATTGATTTAAATGAAGGTGACATTATTGAAGTATGTCCTGTTATTGTTTGCCCTCCAAAAGACTGCAAACATCTGGACAAAACGACTTTGTATCATTATTATTTTCAGTGGGGAAATGACGGAAAAAGTGCCGGTGTTGTTTGCGGTTACGGCCCAATGTACAATCACTCCTACAACCCGAATGCGATTTATGAAACTTTCTACGAGAAACATATTTTCAGAGTGAAAGCACGTCGTTTTATCAAGGCAAATACAGAAATCACCATCAACTATAATTTTTATCCGGATGAGCAGACACCCGTTTGGTTTGATTTGGAAAAAGCCAAAACGGATGATAAAAAAAGACAGCACATGGCCGGCAAAAAAGCAACAAAAAAAGTAGAAGAGAAAGCAGAGAAGAAAGTGGTAAAAAAGGCGGCAAAAAAATAAGCCCCTCATCTTTTTACAAAATATATCAAAAAGCGCACCGAATCCGGTGCGCTTTTTTTAAATAATCTAAAATTTAACTTTTACAATTTGTATTTTAGCAGTTCACCTTTTTAGATGAAACCTTTCTTACTGACAATTCCTTTTTTATTTCTTTTCATTTTTGAAAGCAATCATTGCTTTGCCCAAAATCAGTTTATTTTAAAAGGTAAAATCACAGAACAAAAAACGAAAGAACTTATCCCGTTCGCTAATCTATTCGATTCTACCAATAATATAAACGCCACTTCAGATATAGACGGCAATTTTGAATTGCAGTTAAAAGAAGGTGTTTACCATTTTGAAATTTCCAGTGTCGGCTATCAGACTATTTACAAAGAAATAAATCTCACACAAAATACAGAACTGATGTTGCAACTAAAGCAAGATGTTCGCCTGGAGGAAGTAACGGTAACCTCTGAAAAACTAAGCAAGACTGCGGAAATGAATACCTCCGGCATGACGACTTTGACAAGCACCAGTGTGGAACGCTTACCGGCATTTCTCGGTGAAAAAGACATCATGAAAGCTATTTTACTGACGCCGGGTATTCAGAGCGGACAGGAAGGCGCACGCGGAATTTTTGTACGTGGCGGTAGTCCCGACCAAAATCTGATTTTATTCCATAACGCGCCTGTTTACAATGCATCTCACATTTACGGATTCCTGTCGGTGTTTACGACTGAATCACTGAATAAGATGGATATTTACAAATCGTACATTCCAGTTCAGTACGGCGGACGCTTATCCTCTGTGATAAACATAGAACCGAATTTCGGAAATACGGATCACTGGAAAGGTAGTTACAGCATCAGTTTTATTACTTCAAAATTTCATATTGAAGGTCCGTTGAAAAAAGAAAGAACGTCCATGAGTTTTACTATCCGCGATTGTCATGCAGGATTTTTCACAGAACCTATATCCGGTATGCAATACAAAAAAAGAGGCCAGGAAGGCACCTTGAAATATTTTTTTTACGATATAAACGGAGCTATTCAACATAAAGTCAATGACAAGAATACCTTATCCTGGAGTTTTTATGCAGGAAGTGATTTGTTTACTTTTGGAGAAACGAGAGACTATCCAAAAGCTACGAATTATTACAAGGAAGGCACCAAACGGAAGCTGGTCTGGATGAATATTGCCAATACGCTGGAATGGAAGACAAAACTAAAAAAAGCAACCATCACCAACTTCTATAATTTCAGTTTTTACAAACTGGATTCGCGTCAGATGCTGGCAACCACCTTCCGGGATTATTCGAGATTCACTAATGAGATCAACACCACTCAATACAATACCTTATCCAAAATAAGTGAGCATGGCTGGCAAACAGTTGTAGAACAAAGCATAAATAAAAACCATCATTTTAATTACGGGATCAAACTAAGTGAACGCACATTCAGCATAAACGATGTAAACGTAACTTTAAAGGACAGCACCAATACTGTTTATTTGAAAGACAAAAGCAGTAATCCAAAAGTACCAACGCTGGATTTTTATTCGTTTGTAGATTATTCTTTTACCTGGAAAGAAAAAATTGAGTTAAATGCGGGTGCTCAATTATTCGTTTATCATGCAAAGGGGAAAACGTTTTTTTATCCTCAACCGAGAGCAGAAATTATTTACCATCCGATAAAAGGCATGAGCATCCGTGGAGCTGTTGTGCAAACCGTACAACCTATGCATCTTTTAACCAACAACACGGGAGACATCCTGAACGACGTATGGGTGCCAGCCACCGCAAAAGTAGAACCTGAAACAGGCTGGCAATATTCGGGCGGTATTCAATACGACCATCCGAAAGGTTATACAGCGAGTATTGATGCCTACTATAAAAGTATGCACCATTTATCGGAATACAAATACGGAACCACATTTATTCTCGATAAAATTGCCTGGGATGACCAGTTGCTAAACAGCGGAACGGGGAAAGCATATGGTATGGAACTTTTCTTTGCCAAAACAAAAGGTCAGTTTACGGCATGGTTTAAATATAACTTAGGCTGGAGTACCAGACAATATCCTGAACTTAACGAAGGAAAAACATTTTATTATAAATACGACAGACGGCACGATGTTTCTATCGTTTTACAATACAAACTAAAAAAACATTTTGACTTTACAGTGGCATGGACCTATGGTACCGGGTGGCGAATGACAACGCCTAATTCACAGTATGCAAGTGACAATACTTTATACAACTATGACATAGCCAATGAACCATTAGTTGGCAATCAGAATTTTATAACTTACTGGAATGCGCGTAACAACTACGTTTTGCCGGCATATCATCATTTGGATATCGGCATGAATTATACGAAGAAAGCCAAACGTGTAACACATCAGATGAATGTAAGCATCTACAACGTGTATAATCATTTGAATATTTTTACCGTATATAGAGCCTCAGAACAAGATAATGACGGAAATAGATTCAGGAAGTATAAACAACTCAGCATGTTTCCGATAATACCATCTATCGGATATACGGTAACATTTGAAAAGATAAAAAAATAAGTGTGGATGAAATTAAGTATGCAACATAACAATTATTCAATTCATTATTTTATGAAGGCAATGCTTATATTATTGATTTCATTTACACTGCTATTTGTATTTACTTCCTGCGAAAAAGATTTAAAACTGAAGTACAATAACAATGAGATTAAGCAGGTAATCATTGCCAATTTATATCCGGGCAGTTATTTAAACATCAATATCAGTAAAAGCAAAAGACCGGATGATTTTTCCTCCGTTGAGTTTTTGCAGAATTGCAAAGTAGATCTTTATGAAAACGATATTTTCAAAGAAACTATCCCGTTTATTTTAAAAGATACCTTATCCGGATTGGGTTATTATACCTCCACGTTTAAGCTGCAACAAAACAAAACCTATAAGATTATTTCAACACATGCCGAATTAGGAACTGCAGAGGCGACAGAATATTTGCCCTCGAATCCGGCAATCGTAAATTATGCATTATTGCAGCATGCTGATTCTGCACATCCTAACATACCGGGACAGTATATTCTTGCGTTTCAGGACAGTGCACAGTTTAACAACTATTACTTTCTTTCGACATACTACAGGATTTCAAAACCCACTATTAATGATGCCGGCGATACCATTTACAAATATGATTACATTGGTGTGCCGTCTTACACCCCGGATATTCCGAACCCCGGAAATTTTGCGCGTTCTTATACTACTGATATTAATTTCGACGGACAGCTGACTTCTTTTACGGTTAATTTTCCGAGCCAGTATAACAATGTATACAAAGAAATCTTGCTGGTTATTGAACTTTCCAATACCGGAAAAAACTTTTACGACTGGAATGTACAGCAATTGCGTTTAGGCACCGATTATCTGAATGAGGGACAACTGGAGCGCCTCAACCTGAAAAGCAATATTATAAACGGTTACGGGCATTTCACTGCCAATAGCAGTGTCTACATTGGTATTCCCATAAAATAAAAATCGTCCGCTGATAGCGGACGATAAATTTTTCTAAAGATGTTGTTGATTTAAAAATCAATATTCATCTTCATTGAATAAGAAATCTTCTTTGGTTGGATATTCCGGCCAGATGTCTTCTATACTTTCATATAACTCTTCATCATCATCCAACTCCTGCAAGTTTTCAATTACTTCTAAAGGCGCACCGGTTCTGATGGCAAAATCAATCAATTCATCTTTAGAAGCCGGCCATGGTGCTTCTTCCAGATACGATGCTAATTCTAATGTCCAATACATATTCTTGTTCGTTTATTTTTTAGTGGTTAATTTCCTTAAGGACTGCAAATATATACCTAAAAATTAAAAATCAAAGCAAAAAGTGAAATACTTCTTATACACTGATTATCAATGGCTTTTCCACACAATTTCAGGTTCATTCGCATCATGCGCAAATTTTCTTGCCAGTACGAATAAAAAATCTGACAAACGATTCAGGTATTGTATCAGAATCGGTTCAATTTTATCGTTTTCTGACAGGCGTACCACACATCTTTCTGCCCTTCTGCAAACCGTTCTTGCTACATGGCAAACGGATGCAGCCTTGTTTCCACCCGGCAAAATAAAGAACTTTAACTCCGGCAAAGTCTCATTCATTTTATCGATGTACTGCTCTAATAACGTAATTGCCGTGTCCGGTATTTCAGGCAATACTAAATTTTTCTTTCCCGGCTCTGCAG
>JADLAJ010000324.1 GCA_020848255.1 Chitinophagales bacterium | reverse complement strand
GAATTGTAGGCATTCGTTACTTTCGTTACTTTTTAAAAATTTCGGACTGCAAAGGTAGGGATTTAAAGTAAGAGAACCAAATAAAATCTTGTAGAAAGATTGTATTTTTTTGTAGTCTTACCTTCCCAGCGAAGGCAGTAACTACAAGAAGAATGTTTCCTAAATATGGAATGTTCCTCCTGAAGTGGGCGCAAAGATAGCAATTTATTCTCAATTGTGGAAAATTATTGCATATTAATTTCGGGTTAAGATTGTGTTTTGGTAGTAATAAGGATAACAATTAGAAAGAATAAAGAGTATTTATTTAGATAATTAATTGATTATAAGTACAATATTAAACATTCAGCGAAAAGTTAAATAGTCTTTGGGTCTTATTTCTCCTCTAAAAACTTCAGATTCCAAAGTTTTTCTGCGCGGCTGCCGATTAACCAGAAGATAAATGCCAGTATCATAAAGAAAACAGACTTGTGCAATGGCTCCCAAAAGTATTCAAAGTAGCGCGTCACCAGGTTCAATATAAAAAAGACTAAAGAAATATTGCCCAATACAAAATCAGTCCGTTTTAATCCAAGATACATACCAGCAGCAGCCACTGCAAACAGCACGCCATCCCAAACCAAAAATTGCAATTGTCTCACTTCCTGCCAGCGCTCATAACTACTATAATTGCCAAAAATGGTCACCAGCCATAAAGCCAAGTAAAAAATCAACAAACCTGTGACGTAATGTATTTTATAGAATGAGTTCAATTGCTTGCTCTTCTTTATATACATCATAAATGACAATAATGCTACACTAAATGGTATATACTGCATTGGGAAATTCATTCCTAAGTATAATTCTTCGCTGTTTCCGGTAAAAGTACCGAACGCCATTGCCAGCATTAATATACATAACACCCAAATGGTCTGCGATTTAAAATAAATTGCCATTAAACAGTAAACTACAGCAGATATCAGAAAAATAAAAGCATAATTGTGTTGAAAAACCTGCAAAGTCTTGGCCCAATACGAAATAGTGGCTAAACTCAGAAATGCGCCAAACAGTAAAAAACTGCTGTTGCTAAATGGCGTATTCGGATGTTTCTCGAATCTTCTTTTAGTGTACCAGAAAATCAATCCTGTGAAAACAGTCAGAATACCGCTGATTCCGACATCTGTGATTTGGGTAAACTTTTCGATGAGCGCACGTAAAGGTTTATCTGCCAACAGCACAATAACAGACAACACCGCACAGGCTACCGCAATAATGAAAGCATACACCGTAACCTGTTTCCAGTCGAACTTCCGAATGGTGATGTTTTGCTTTAATTTCAAAGCCTGCTCATCTGAAAGCAGTTGCTGCGATTGCCATTCATCTATTGTTTTTAACAGGAATTCTGCTTTTTCTTTGTTTAGTTGCATATAAATTCTGCACCAATATTAAGAAATATTATCAAAAGATGTACCATTACCGGATTTTTGGCAAATGATTTGTTATGAATACTTTAAACTTATTAAATAAACGGTATCGCAGCAAACTAATCTCTAATTTTGTGCGTTGATAGAATCATTGTAGTGCGTAAATTTATCTTATACATATCTTTTAGTTTAGTTTCTCTGTTTAGTTTTGGGCAGATAGACCTGAAAGGTGTTGTCATAGACGCAAAAACCAAAGAACCGCTTCCTTACGTAAACTATACGGTGAGTTCCAGTATTGGCGGAACCACAGATGACAGTGGCAGGTTTGAATTTTTTGTAAATGCAAAAACGGACTCTGTTATTTTTACCTATTTAGGATACAAAGATGAGGTACTGAAAAAGCGCTTTTTCAAGAAAGATTCCATTATTGTAAGGCTGCAACTGGATGATTACATGCTGGAAGAATTTACGGTAAAGGCCAAACGTACCAAAATTCCAAAAGACACGGCTGCAATCCGAATTTTCAGAAATGTGGTGAAACACAAAGATGAAAACAAGCCCAAATCCTACGACAGTTATCAATATGAAGAATACCAGAAAACGGTTTCTTCCTTATATAACATCAGTTCAAAAATCACCAAACGTAAAATATTTAAACCATTTCGGTTTATTTTAGAAAACCAGGACAGCACTGCTGAAGGCACGCGGTTTATTCCATTAATTTTAAAAGAAACACTGACCGATTATTACTTCAGTAATGATCCTAAAAAGAATAAAAATGTTGTAAAAGCAAGCAAAATTTCTGGAATTGAACAGTTGAAGTTTTCTGATTTACTGGATATTGCTTTTGATGAAATTGACGCTTATGACAATCAGGCTATGGTGCAGGAAAAGGCTTTTGTGATGCCGTTTGCTGATGGTGCTTTAGCCTTATACAATTATTATTTAATTGATAGTGTAAAAATAGTTGACACCTTAAAAGCAATTGACAGCAGCAAGTTTATTTATAAAAACAGAACCGTCTATACAAAGAATATTGTGTATGACACCAGCTTTATAAAACAAATTCCTGTTGACAGCACCATCACTAATGTATTAACAGACAGCATCTACCAAACAGATAGCCTGCAACCTGTGTATACCGTAAAGATAGACAGCGCGCTTGTTTTAGACAGCCTTATTGAAATTGACACTATCGTTGTACGTGATAGCGTCTGGATATACAATTTGGCATTTGTGCCAAAAGCGAAAGGCGATTTACTGTTTAACGGAAAAGCAACCATTCGCGATTCTTCTTTTGCGATTACCAAAATAGAATTAGGCATAGACAAGCGATCCAATATCAATTTTGTGAATGATTTTTCTCTGAAGCAAGGTTTTGCAAACAACGGAAAAGGTTGGTTTAAAAATGAAGAATCGCGTAGCACCAATATTGCAATAACAAAACGTAAAAAAGCAAAAAGTGTCCGAATTGCTCGATATTTACACAGGAACGATATACAAATTAACCAGCCGATTGCAGACACTATTCTTGCACAGGAAAATACCGTTTTTCTAAAAAACTATAGAAAGCAAACGGACTCTTTTTGGCTAAATCGCCGCCATGATACGCTTTCTTCACAAGAAGGAAAAGTTTATTTCTTACTGGATTCTTTGAAAAAAACAAGATTTTACAAAGCTATGTCTGGTATTGGAAGTTTTTTTGCCAGTGGTTATTATAAAACCAAAACATT
>JADLAJ010000323.1 GCA_020848255.1 Chitinophagales bacterium | reverse complement strand
AGCACGATATGCATGCCGCTTATATTTCTCATATCTCTCACATCAGCTCGTTTGTGCTGGCAGCTACGGTGCTGGAGAAAGAAAAAGATGAAGAGGCTATTTTGGAAATGGCGGGCGGTGGTTTTGAGAGTACGGTGCGTCTGGCAAAAAGCTCGCCGGAAATGTGGGCGCCTATCTTTCAGCAAAACAAAAACTATTTACTGGAAGTGATGGATACCTACATTGAGAAAATGTATCACTTCAGAAATTTAATCAACAAAAACAAAAATGAAGAATTGAAAGAGTTTATGAATAGTGCAAATGAAATTAGAAAAATATTAAAGTAATATTTAAACACATAGAAACATAGAAGTTTCTGTATAAAAAGAAATAGATAGGGAATACATAGCATTCATCAAAGATGAATGACTAATGTGTAACTATGAAACAATATAAATTGTATAACACGTGCTACTTAGTCATCAGAAAAAGAACTATGTGTCTATGTGTTTTTTTAATAAAATATACACGTATGATTTTAGAAGCTGTGATATTAAACGTTATACCAAATCAAACTGAAGAATTTGAACGTAATTTTCGTACAGCTTCGACCATCATTTGTAAGGTTAAAGGTTATGTAGAACACGAATTACAAAGATGTATTGAAGTCGAAAATAAATATTTACTATTGATAAAATGGGAAACGCTGGAAGATCATACTGTTGGGTTTAGAAATTCTGCTGAATATCAGGAATGGAAAAATCTGTTACATCATTTTTATGATCCGCATCCCGTAGTAGAACATTTTAATATTGTATAGCAGCGTTAAAAAAAAACTTATTTAATTAGTAAAATTAAATTGAACAAAAATCATTTAAAACTAAAGAACTTTATGAACAAATTCATCACTCAACACTCAAAATTCAAAATTAAACAGATATGAGTAACTTAAACATCACGCCTCTGAAAGACTGGGGTTTCAATTTCGAAAGACCGGTAATTATTTCCGGACCATGTTCCTGCGAAACAGAAGAACAAATGACGGAAACGGCACAACGCCTTGCCAATAAAGGTATTCACGTCTTACGTGCCGGCATCTGGAAACCACGTACCCGCCCGGGTATGTTTGAAGGTATCGGAAAAGAAGGCCTGGAATGGCTGGTAAATGCCGGAAAACTAATTGGCAAACCCACTACTGTGGAAGTTGCCACTGCACAGCACGTGGAAGAATCCCTGGCAGCAGGTGTTGACATCCTCTGGATTGGTGCACGTACAACCGTAAATCCGTTCTCCGTACAGGAAATTGCAGATGCTCTTCGTGGTGTAGATATCCCGGTTTTGGTAAAAAATCCTATTAATCCTGATTTGCAATTATGGTTAGGAAGTATGGAACGTCTGAACGCAGTTGGTATTAACAGAATTGGCGCTATTCACCGCGGCTTCTCGTCTTATGAGAAATCCAAATACCGCAATAAACCGATGTGGGAATTACCTATCGAAATGCGTCGTTTATATCCAAACATGCCGATTATCGTTGACCCTTCACACATCTGCGGTGCGCGTGAACTGATACCTTCCGTTTGCCAGAAAGCACTGGACTTGGATTTTGACGGTTTAATGATTGAATCACACCGCGATCCGGACAATGCATGGAGTGACGCCGCTCAACAGGTAACTCCTGAACGATTGGGTGAAATCTTAGCGTCTTTGGTTGTTCGTAGCAGTAAACTGGACAACTTTGCTGAAAATCAATTGGAAGCCTTACGTGCCCAAATTGACCGTATCGATAATTACTTTCTGGAGATTATGGGTGAGCGTATGGATATAGCCCGTAAGATAGGAGAGTTCAAGCGCGACAACGGAATTACCATCTTGCAAACCAATCGCTGGGATGAAATCATCCATGACAGAGTTAAAAAAGCAGCGAAAAAAGAGCTGACGGAAGACTTTGTTAAAGATATGATGGAGGCAATTCACCAGGAATCCATCAGACATCAGACAAAAATTATGAACAATATTTTAGCAGAATAAGCAGTTTTTTATTCAAATGAATGAATATCAGTGTATTGTGTAGAATTAGCCTAAAGGGTGAATGTTAGTAGATTATTGAACAAAAAGTGAGTTACCATGCTAATGTGAGATAGTTTATTAAATTTGGACGACATATTTATAATCTAAAAACAAAGACAAATGGACACATCGAAAATGATTAAGGCATATTGCCTGAAAACGAAAGAAAAAAATGTACCAATGCACGATGCTGTAATCACAAAAACATCAAGAGGTGGTTATATGGCTGCAGGCAATGACGGAAAAGGCAATAAAATGGCAGCTATCTTAAGTGAAGCAAATGCGCTTAAAGCATTAGCTGACGGTGTTGCTAAAAAAGGATTCTAATCCACGCAAGTATGTTAAAAATGTAAAGGTCAACCGCAAAGGTTGACCTTTTTTTGTGTAAATTGTATCACCTTAACAATTTTGAATGGATAAGATTATTAACAGCCTGTATACTTACAATGCATTGCTCGTCATCGGTATCTTAGTCTTTTTCAGTATGCTGGAAGTTATTGCCGGTCTATTGAAAAATACGACAAGAACATTCGCTGACTGGATACAGGAAGCCGGTGGTTTCGTGGTATTAACCTTGGGTATAAAGCCACTGATTGTCTTTGTGGTATTCGCGCTGGGAAACACTTTTTTCAGTTCATACAGCAATGCATTCAGTCACGTGAATTTCTGGATACTGCTGCCCGCTTATTTACTGGTAGATGATGTGCTTCAATACTGGTATCACCGAAGCGGGCATGAATATGATTTCTTATGGAAATTACACCGGCCGCATCATCAGGCGGAAGAAATGGGTTTCTTTGTTTCGTATAGAAATGCAGGATTATATTATTTACTGATGCCGAACATCTGGTGGATTGGCATCGTTACATTTTTGGGAGGTGGTGTGACGGTGGCAATAGGACTGGTTTTAAAACAACTCGTCATCATTGGCTCGCACAGTGCTGTAAAATGGGACAAGCCACTCTACCAAATAAAATTTTTAAGCCCTGTAATGTCTGTTGTAGAAAGAATCATCGTTACCCCTGCATTCCACTATGCTCATCATGGTAAATCAAAAATAGATGGCATCAGCGACCCGAACGCAAATTACGGGAATATGTTTTCCATCTGGGACCAGTTGTTTAGTACTGCTATATTTACCCGTAAATTTCCGGAAAGTATAGGTTTACAGAATAACCCAAAAGAACACTGGACAGAAACATATCTGTATCCCATTATAAAATCAAAAAACATCAAGAGCGAATTGTCGGCAACTTATACCAAAGAAAAAACGGCAACATCCGAACCAATCACGGTTGAATTAAAAAAAGGAGAGAAGTATTTGTGGTGTAAATGCGGCAGAAGTAAAACACAACCTTTCTGCGACGGTTCTCATCATGGCACCAAATTTAAACCTGTTTTCTTTGAAGCAAAGAAAGACGGAACGGTTAAGCTTTGCAATTGCAAACTGACTAAAAGCAGTCCGTTTTGTGATAACTCACACAAACACTTGAATTAATAAAATTATCTATCTTTAGTAAGATATATCTTGTGATAAATTAAAATAATTACCATGCATAAAAGAAACAGAAGAATACTAATTGCCGTTTTACTTGTTTTGTCTATAGGAAATTTCAGCCGTATGGCAGCAAACAGCAGCATCCGTACAGTGGAGTTTTTATCGGTGTTGGTGATAGGCATTTTAACAGGTTTATTGTTACGTGAATTTTCTGAAGGAGTATTTCAGAAAAAATACGAAAAGTACATTAGCTGATTATAGTACTTAGGCAGTGATATTTTTTACTTGGCCTCAAACCTCTATAAACAAATTTTTACATCCGATGTAAGATTGTTTTTTTACAATGTTGTATTTTTGTGAATGCGTCGGTTTTTTTTACTCATTTTTATCTTTTTTTGTGTTGCCATTCAACAGCAAGCACACGCACAACTGTCAAAATCGGTTGAAGCAATAGAGGTACTGCATAAGGATTGTTTGCGTATTAAGCCGGATTCTTCGGGTTGTTCCAAACAATTTCTGACACAGGTAGATAGTATTTTGCCCATCGTACTGGAGCAATTAAAGGCACAGTTATTTTCCGATGAAAAAACGGCTTTAATACAAGATCAGGTGAGCTGGGGGAAAAAGAAGGGGGAGTTCTTTAAGATACAGGATGAAACCTTCAAATATAACCTGCAGGAGGGTATCTGGAAAAAAGATATGATACGCATTACCTATCAGCAGAAAGCTGAATTTATTCTAAAGAGAATTAAAGTATTACTGAAACGACTGAAGGAATAGGATTATTCTGACCGGTATTTCTCAAAATGTATATCTTGATTAGTTACAGATGTAATTCTTTTGCGTTGCACATCAGCCAGTCATTTTTAATAAATTCAGCATCGTCCGTATTTTTAGGAGATACACTCATTACTATTTTTCCATCGCGGATACCCTTTTCATATAATAATGCAATATCCTGGGGGATTCCAATACCTGTTAGTGCACCAATCATTCCGCCGGCAAGAATACCGGCTGTAGTGCCTGCAATACCGGCAAGAATAGTTCCTGCCACAACAAAACCAAGGCCCGGAATAGTTAAACTAATTGCCAGCGCTAAAGCAGTACCTGCTAAAGCTCCGCCAGTGCCTCCGATAGCGGCACCCACTTCTGCACGCGATAACGATTTGTCAGGAATTGCTGTAGTCACTTCTTCATTTATAAAATGTATTTTATGGGTGTCCCGTGTCATTAATAGATTGATGTCATCGTTTGTATAACCGCGCTCTATCAAGTGTTGATACGCACATTCGGCATCCTGATAATCAAACATTCCGGAAATCATCTTGTATGTGTTTTTATTGTCCATGTTTATTTGTCTGTTTTATAGTTTAATTATTCTGCGGGAAAAGAATGAATTGTCAGAGAGATTTAAGATTCTCAAATAGTAAGTTCCGGATGGCATATCCTGACAATTAATGATGATTTTGTCAGCTATATTATTTTGTTCCGACACTATTTTTCCTTTGTTGCTCATAATGCTGATATTATATCTGTCAGAAGTATAAAATTCCAAAGTGAAATCATAAACGACGGGATTAGGGTAAAGATTTATCCATTTATCAGTGATGTCAATACCGAATTCATTCATCTTGTTAGTGGAATGACTATAGTTTTGCGGATTTTGAGAAAATAAACAAAAACTGAAAATCAACAATAATCCATGAAGTGTAAGCATCTTTTTCATATTGGTTGTTTATGATATAAAGTTGCACACTTTAAAGTGAATAGCTGTTTCATCTATAGCGTATTATGTTTCAATATTCCCATGTTTACAGAATTGGAATATCTGGAATACACTCAGTAGTTTGAGAAATATCACACTGCAGAAACAGCAGTAATTGGCATTACAAATACAATGAAATCTTGCGAAAAAGTGTAGAAAGCAATTCGTGTTTTTTAAGATTGCTTACCTTGTAAAAATGTGTAAGTTTAATTCCAGTTACTTCTCAATAACTGACCAAATATTTTCTTCTTTCCTAAATCTTCGTGAAAGCCAACAACACCATTATTGGTAAAAGCTTCTATGCCGTTAATAAATACATGCTGTACCACTTTGCCGCTGCGTTTGATCAATCGGTAGCTTCCTTCAAATGACGGATGATAATCTTCCACAGGATCCGTATTTAAATCACTTTCAAGGCGTGTAGGGTCAATAATAATCAGGTCGGCACGTTTGCCAACGGAAATATCTCCGGCATCAATACCGAGGAAATCTGCAGGCTCTTTGGTGATTCTGTGAATAGCGGTTTCAATCGGCATCAATTCAGGATGATGCAAGGCTTGTTTTAACAGCTGCAATCCTCCGTCATGAAATGCCATATTTAGATTATGCGCGCCTGAATCGTTAAAGCCCGGGAAACAATGTTTGCTCGTTAATAATTCCATGCGCACACTTTCACGGTGATTCGACGTTTCGCATTTCCAGCGGATATTCGTGTCGTGCTCTGCCAGTAAGTTCATGAAATGTTCTACCGGTTCTACGCCTGCATCTTTCGCCACCTGTTCAAAGTTTTTGCCTATATGGCTGGCATCCGGAGATTTTACAATCCACATTTCTTTCAATGCTTTCGGGAACACGGAAGCAGCTTTGTGATTCCATTCTTTCACAAATTGTTTTCTGAATTCAGGATTGGTAAACATAGCTTTTCTTCCCGCCGCATCCGAAGAAATTGCCTTTATCATCGATGGAAATTCTTCAAACAAAGGAGACACCGGACCATCGCCGTAATTTAAAAACGGTACCGACAAGGTCTGAAATTTCATATTGGCGCGCAATATATCATTGCCAATAAAACCTAATAGTTTAAGTAAGTTATAAATTTTTTCGTTTGATTTTAAATCCAGTGCCGCAACTATCGTTGTCTTTAATGATTTCTTGAAAAATCCGCCCTGACTTAATCGCAGAATGGTAGCGAATGAAGTTTTGTCTACTGCATTCGGCGTAATTTGCAGCACACGATTATGCTTACGCAACACGTTTGATAAACGTTTGTATTCTGATTTAGCCGCTAGTTGTGATGGCACGGAATAACCGGTAAATTTAGGTGAATATACGCCTGCCCATCGGTGAAACGGCAGCATGTCGATTGAAACGCCAAGATAGCCTGCCTGTACCGCTTCTTCTACGATAGCTTCCATTTTCTTTAATTCTTCTTCACTGGCAGTTTTTTCTGTAAAACTTCTTTCTAAGCCCATTACATGCATTCGAAGGTTAGAGTGTCCGAGAAAAGAAGCAATGTTGGGTCCGACCGGAACGGTATCCAGATGCTGATAATACTCACTTACACTTTTCCATTTGATATTTCCCAGCATCCAGTGGCTGAGTACTTTTGCCGGAATATTTTCTACACGCGCAAATAAATCGACAATCTCTGTATCTTTTCCCAAAGCCGCAGAAAGCGAACAATTACCAATAATGACGGTTGTTACGCCATGACGAACGGATTCTTCCAAAGCTGGCATTACTTCCAGTTCTGCATCGTAATGTGCGTGAATATCCAGTAAACCCGGAGTGATCCATTTTCCGCTGGCATCAATTTCTTTGGCGCCTTCAATTGTGGGAGCTTTCTCTAAAACGGCATCAATCTTATTGTCTTTTATGACAACATCTTTTTGAACGCCTTTATTTCCTAAACCATCAAAGTAGGTTCCGTTACGTATAATTGTTGTTTGCATTTGATTAATTGTTTCTTTTCTTTCAGTAAATATACAAATTCTGCTTTTTTATTTTCAATAACATTAATACTTTTGTTTGAATGTCACATCATACCAAGAAACAAAAACAGCTGGAACGCATTATCTTATTTACGGATGCGGTTTTTGCCATTGCCATTACCTTACTGGCCATCGAAATAAAAATACCGGAATTACACCAAATCAATGAATATGAATCAATTAATAGCTTTTTAATTCTCATTCCGAGGTTAATAGGATTTGTTACCTCATTTCTTGTAATTGGTATATATTGGATAGCGCATCATAAAATTTTCTCATTCGTTACGGATTATGATAGAAAATTATTGTGGTTAAACCTGTTCCTGTTAATGTTTGTGGTGTTAATGCCATTCACGACAGGTTTTTTCTTTGAGTACACCCGATTAAGGTTCCCATTTTTGTTGTACAGTCTCAATATTTTGACGATTGGATATTTTCAGGCACGAATCATAAAGTATATTTCTAAAGCAGCATTATCAGAAGGTATGAATATCTGGTTGAGCAGATATATCATCAGCCGTGGTTTTGTACCGGGGATTATATTTATTGTTGTTGCCATTTTCCAATATTTGCTTCCGGATGCTTATGTTGCTATTTCCAGAACGGCTATGATGATTACCATCATTCCTTTTATTGTTTTGAAAAAATATTTTGCTAAAAAAGGGGTTGATGTCAAAAACTATTAACTAAAGCAAACTAATGCAAACAATTTAAAGTTTACTTTGTATTTATTCTTTTCCTTTCCTAACTTTGAATCAAGATAAATGTCATGGGATATTCAGTAAAAGTAATTTTAGACGGTAACAACTACGAAATAAACGTAAACGAAGGCGAAACCATTTTAGAAGCTGCTATCAACGCAGATTTGGATCCGCCGTATGCCTGCCGGGTGGCTGCTTGCTGCAGTTGTAAAGCAAAATTACTGGAAGGTAAGGTGGAAATGGACGATGATGAACCATTGACAGAAGAAGAAATCGAAGAAGGCTTTATCTTAACCTGCCAGTCGCATCCAAAATCAGAAGGATGTGTGATTAGTTATGATGAAGGTTAATTTCTTTTTTATGTCATAGGTGATGTTCTTCACCCACTTTCAAAATCTTTAAATGACCTTTCAGTTGTTTGTCTTCTTTTAAATCCTTCAGGATTTCTACAGGCTCAGATGCAGGTTCATCGCTTAAGTCAAAGGTGCCATAATGCATAGGAATGAACGTCTTTCCATTTAATTCATGGAATCCTTGTACTGCTTCTTCCGGAGATGTATGAGCCCATTCCATCACGAATTTTGGCTTGTAAGCACCCACCGGCATCAGGCAGATATCAAAGCCTTCAAAATGCTGATTGATTTCTTTAAAATGATGGGCATAGCCAGTATCGCCTGCAAAATAGATTGATGTAGTTTCATTTTTTATGGCAAAGCTTCCCCAAAGGGTAGTGTTGTAATCAGTCAATAGACGCCTGTTCCAGTGTTTTGCGGGGAGAAAAGTAATGTTTAATTTTTCTGTATTGTATTGCTGCCACCAGGCTGCTTCATGAATGTGTTTGAATCCCAGGGCTTTCAGCATTCTGGTAAATCCAAGCGGACACAAAATTTCCACTTCCGGATTTTGTTTGACTAGTTTTTTTAAAGTAGCCGTATCTAAATGATCTCTGTGTCCGTGTGAAAGTAATATATAATCGATATTGGTGAAATGATGAATGGGGCAGGGCAGTTGGTGTTTTCGCTTAAGTAAAGGCGTCAGATCGTAGAAAACAGGGTCGGTGAGTATGCTGACACCGTTCAACCGTATAAAAAAAGAAGAATGGCCGAGCCAGACGATTTTATCTTCTGTTGATTGCAAAAAGGCTGATGAATGTATAACATCCGGTTTAAAGGTGTCGGCCTTTTTTTCTTTGCGCTGCGGGTTGGCTTTAGTCATCCATTTAAACAGATTCTCAAATGGCAGTTTGTCTTTTTTATTATCAAAAACAAACTCTCCATCGATACATAAATTACCCTTTATATCATCTCTGACAAAGGAGAGTTTTGGATTATATTTTATTTCTTTTTTCATTTATGAATCGATTTTATAAAAAAAACCTGTTAGAGAACTAACAGGTTTTTTTATGAATTGTTTGCTGAAATTATCTTGCAGGAGAGAAGTCAACACGTCTGTTAGACTGGTGTTGATTTTCGTTCGCTGCATCTTTCACTAAAGGATCTGATTTACCCATTGGTAATTTGATAAATCTGTCTTCAGTGATGCCATAGTGATCTTTCAGGTATTTGATAGCCGCGTTTACACGGTTTTCAGATAATTTCTGATTGAATTCGCTGGAACCTCTAACGTCAGTATTTCCTTTAACATTTACTTTTAAGTCAGGATTTGTTGACATTACCAAACCAACTTTATTTAACTCTTCAGAAGAATATTTTGTAATATTTGCTTTATTAACATCATAGTAGATAGAAGTAAGTTTCCAAACATTGTCTTCCACTTTCTGTATTTTCTTAGAAACAGCTTCATCATCATAAGGAACACCTTTTGGCGTTTCTACTTTTGTTACTGCATCAGGTAATACATTCTTGCAATCTACAATTGGGAAAGCAGGAGAGGAGAACGGTTCAGGATCTTTAGAATCAGGACAACCGTCTTTATCACTGTCTAATGTTACTCCATGCGAATCAACAGCTAAACCTGCAACAGGAGTAGGTTCTTTATCTAAGATGTCTAATACACCGTCACCATCTGTATCTTTCAGGTTTACTTCTTTTGGTTTCGGTACATTAGCCATGATAAATGCTAAAGGATTTACCCATTCAACATGTTCTTTTTGTGAACCGATACGACCAAATTTATAAGAGAAGTTTACGTTCATATAAGCATAAGCATCTCGGTTTATTTTAGATAAAGAGTTAACAGTTCTTCCGCCATCTACTCTTGACTGAAACTGGAATGCATCTAATTTGTCAGAGTTGGTAAATGTAAATGTACCTTCTAATCCTATGTCAAATGCTTTTGTAACTTTAAATTTCATTCCAAAACCTAAAGGGAATACAACTTCCGTGAATTTATTGGTGAAACCTCTCAGGTAGTTATTGTTTGTAATAGGTTTGTCATCTTTAACGTTGTAAATCTGAGAAGAAGTACGAATTAAACCTACTCCCAATTTTGTATAGAATGCAAATTTTCTTGATTTTATTGGTTTTCCGGAGATTTGAGACTTAATGAATTTATTATAAGAAGTACCTAAACCCAACCAGTCAATATAGAAATTAAGTGAAGCCTGATGGAAAATACTTGTTTTGAAGTAAACTGGACCATCATCATCTGTTCTTTCAGGGAACAATTGTTTCCAATATTGTCTTTCTTCTGCGAAACCACCGCGTTCTACGGTTCTTCCTAATAATTTACCTAATGTATAATCCACATTTAAACCAAATGCACTATTGAACATTTTTGTTAAACCTAAACCTGCACCCCATTGAAGTTCGCTTGGTTTTTTAGTTTGACGTACCCAGTCATAGCTTCTGATGTCTGTGAAAGGTGTTGTTGCGCCAAAGTGAATGGTTAAACTCCAGTCTTTTAAGTATTTTTTCGGATCAACGTTATAATACTTTTTTGCTGTCTTGGCATCCATCGTTCCGTTGGCAGAATTAGCTGCAACATCAACGCTGGAATTTTTCTTAACTTTTTGCGCTAATGTTGTTGTTGCCATAGCAAAACACATTACAGAAAGTAATAAATAGTTCAATTTGGTTTTCATTTGTTATATTTTGTGATAAAAATAGTGAATGTTTGTTAAATTTCAAAAAAAACATTTAATAATTAATGATTTATTCAACAAAGTCTAAGTCTTTGCTAAAAGTGTCCTTCAGGGTATACAAAGCTACAAAGGCTAATCCAAACACAATGGCACCGACATACAGGTAAGAATGGATGTAGGAATTGCCTCCGTTTTT
>JADLAJ010000322.1 GCA_020848255.1 Chitinophagales bacterium | reverse complement strand
TACAGGAAATTATACTGTTGTGTTACAGACATCCAATACTTGCGATAGTATGGTGAATTTAAATCTTACGGTGAATCCAACAAAAATAACGAATCTAACCCGTGTAATTTGTCAGGGACAAAGTATAACAGTAGGAACGCAAAGCTTTACCAGCACAGGAAATTATACTGTTGTGTTACAGACATCCAATACTTGCGATAGTACGGTGAATTTAAATCTTACGGTGAATCCAACAAAAATAACGAATCTAACCCGTGTACTTTGTCAGGGACAAAGTATAACAGTAGGAACGCAAAGCTTTACCAGCACAGGAAATTATACTGTTGTTTTACAGACTTCCAATACTTGCGATAGTACGGTGAATTTATATCTTACGGTGAATCCTATTATTACGCCTTCTGTTACTATTCAGTCCAATAAGAATAATATTTGTCAGGGCGATGCTATATTATTTACAGCTATTCCTGCTCCTTCGGGCTTGTTGCTCAGTTATCAATGGCAGGTAAATGGTTTTAATACAGGTTCTAACAGCCCTCAGTTTTCATCTGCATTATTAAATAACGGAGATATTGTTGGCGTGAAACTCACCACCACCACGAATTGTGCGAACCCGACAAGCGTGAATAGTAATATAATTACTGCTATAGTTAATTCAGTAAATTACATAAAGCCTTCTGTGGAATATTGTAAGAATGATTCTTCTGTTGTGGATTTGCAAATTGTCTCCAATCCCGATCCGCACTACACTATAATTTGGAAAAATGGCAATGCTATTACTACGAATGTTGACTCGTCAAAATATATAATCAATAATACCATAAGCGGAAGTATACCAATTGAAATTAATTTTGGAAATAACTGTAAAGTGAGAGATGTTTTATCTTATACGGTAAATCCGCTTCCGTCTGTAAATGCAGTGGTGGATAAATCAAGGGTAAGGTATGAAGAAGAAGTACAGCTAGATGCATTATCCAATCAGGTGTTGACATACAACTGGACTCCGTCTGTTGAGTTGAATGACTCTCTGATAAAAAATCCTGTTTCAGTAATTCGTCAGTCTACATTATTTACTGTGAATGTCAAAGATGCTAAAAATTGTGTTATTACGGATAGCGTTTTTGTTGAGCTGATTGATGAGTGTTATGATAATTTTATTTACATGCCAATGGCATTTTCACCAAATAGAGATGGAATAAATGACTGTTTCGGAATCATTTCACCGCCAAAATTGTCAGCTTATAAATTAACTATTTTTGACCGCTGGGGTGAAAAGGTTTTCGAATCTACAGATGAAAAAAATTGCTGGGACGGAACATATAAAGGATCGCAGGTTCAAACGGATTCATATATATACCTGGTAAGTTTCAAATGCTATAACGGAAAATTATTATCTAAAAAAGGAGCTGTCACGGTTGTAAAATAAGTTTAATCGTATCTTTTGTAATTCAGAAGTATGGATTATCAGATTATCAGACTAAATTTACTTTCCTGATAAAATGTTATGCTCATCACCAACATTAAATATTTAGTCAATGTACGCGAAGAAACACAATTACTTCGTGGTAGTGAATTAGCGCATCTTCCAATTTTAGAAAATGCTTTTCTGAAAATAAAAGATAGCAAAATTGAAGAGTATGGATTGATGAGTGAGTTGAAAGAACATGATTTTAAAGATGAAATTTACGATGCAAAACAAGCTACTGTTTTACCAAGCTGGTGCGATAGTCATACACATTTAGTATTTGCAGCTACACGTGAAAATGAATTCATCGATAAAATAAAAGGATTAAGTTATGCAGAGATTGCTGCGAAAGGCGGCGGTATCTTAAACTCCGCTAAAAAACTTAATGAAACATCCGAAGAAATTTTATTAGAACAAGCACAAGAAAGATTAAACGAATTAATACAGCTTGGCACTGGTGCCATCGAAATAAAAAGCGGTTATGGTTTAAGTGTAGAAGGCGAACTAAAAATTTTGCGTGTTATTCAGCAATTAAAAAAACAAAATTCCATTCCAATAAAATCAACTTTTTTAGGAGCACATGCTTTTCCTGAAATTTATAAACAAGATAGAAACGCATACATCGATTTAATCATCCATGAAATGTTACCGGAAATTGCCAAAGAAAATCTGGCTGATTATATCGATGTTTTTTGTGAACAGGGGTTTTTCACTCAACAGGAATCGGAAAGAATTTGTAAAGCTGGAATTCAGGTTGGTTTAAAACCAAAAATCCATGCCAACCAATTAAATATTTCCGGTGGTGTGCAAGCCGGCTGTAATACAAATGCCATTTCTGTCGATCATTTGGAAACCATTGGAAAGGAAGAAATTCAATTGCTTTCTGCAACAAATTCTCCAATTGCAACCTTATTGCCAAGTTGTTCATTTTACCTAAATATGCAATATGCACCTGCACGCCAATTAATAGAAAATAATGCTGCCATTGTATTAGCATCCGATTACAATCCGGGCTCTTCACCAAGTGGTAATATGAATTTTGTAGTTGCACTTGCCTGTATACAGTTGAAAATGTTGCCGGAAGAAGCTATCAATGCAGCTACCATAAACGGCGCTTTTGCAATGGAACTACAAAATGAAGTCGGCAGCATCACCATAGGAAAACGAGCAAATCTTATTTTTACTCGACCAATT
>JADLAJ010000321.1 GCA_020848255.1 Chitinophagales bacterium | reverse complement strand
TTTTGTTGGCGCAGATATTATCCCGATTTTACTGATGGCAAACATTTGTCTGGGTATTTATTTCAATATCTCCACCTGGTACAAGGTCACCGATAAAACATACGTGGGTGCCATTATTTCTGTTGTGGGTGCCATGATCACCATTGTGATGAATGTGATTCTGGTGCCGAGAATCGGCTACTTCGGGGCTGCATGGGCAACACTGGCCTGTTATGTTTCCATGGTAATAATCGGCTATGTTACCGAGCAAAAATATTATCCGATTCCATACAATTACAAAAGAATCCTCTTTTATCTGTTTTTTGCATTAGCCTTGTTTTTAGTCCTCAAATTCGCCATTTTACCAATAGCGCTTTCCTTACTCTTTAATACCCTGATAGCCGCGCTGTTTTTGTCTTTTTACATTATCACTGCCTATTTTTTAGAGCGAAAAAAAAGATAGGGTAATCAAAAATCTCACTATATTTGTAAGGTAGTATACTGCTTTAGTATAGCTTCATTGCTATCGTTCACTATTCATATCTGACAAATGAAATTAAAAATTGTAAATACTTCGGATAATCCACTACCGGAATACGAAACCACAGGATCTGCAGGCGTTGACTTACGTGCACAATTACAGGAACCAGTGATGTTGAAACCATTGCAACGGGCTTTGATTCCAACCGGCTTATACATCGAATTACCCGACGGATATGAAGCACAGGTGCGTCCGAGAAGCGGACTGGCTTTAAAAAAAGGAGTTACCGTATTAAACTCTCCGGGAACTATAGATTCTGATTATCGCGGAGAAATTAAAGTCATTATGATCAATTTGTCCAACGAAACAACGGTTATTAATACAGGTGAACGTATAGCACAACTCATTATTTCTAAGTTTGAGAAAGTGATTTTCAAAGAAGTAGATGCGTTAAACGAAACAGAACGCGGAGAAGGCGGATTCGGCCATACCGGTGTGAAATAATCCTGATACTTGCTAAAAAAGGTTAATTCTAACGGTTTTTGATATATGAATAGTTCTAAAATCGTTAACTTGGTTATGATAGGAACAATACTTGTAACGCATTCAACAAACATTCCAAATTGAGAAACAGAATCATCATACAGAAGCTATTGCTTTTTGTTGTGCTTTTTTCAGCAAGCTTCTTCAGTGCTTATGCAAAAAAAGACAAGAAATCTAAGCAGGATAAATCCTCTTCAGCTACAACGCCTCTTACCAAAAAAGATATCGAAGAACAGGCTATTTTCATAGAAGGTATGCAGGCATACTTATTGGGTAACACGCAAGATGCTATTGCAAAATTTAACGAAGTACTGAGACGTGATCCAAAAAATGACGCGGCATTATATGAATTGGCTAAAATTGCTTTTGAGTCAGGGAATATGGATAAATCCATTGAATTTGCACAAAATGCGATAAAACTAAATCCCAACAACGAATATTATTACCAGTACCTCGCAGAAGCAAAAGGCGAAAAACAGGATTTTGAAGGAGCCGCTAAAGTATATGATGCCCTCATAAAACTAAAACCTAAAGAATACGATTATTACTACGACTGGGCCTATATGCTTTCCAAAGCCGGGAGATACAAAGATGCTATTGATGTTTACAATCAACTGGAACAAAAAACAGGTGTGCAGGAAGAACTGGTTTTTCAGAAACAACCGCTATTTATCAAATTAGGAAAAATTGAAGAATCGGTTAATGATATCGAGAAACTCGTAAAATTATATCCTTCCGAAACCCGTTATATCGGCTTGATTGGTGAAGTGTACCAGTCCAATAAAATGTACGATAAAGCTATTCAGGCGTATAACCGTATTTTAGCCATAGACGCCAACAATGCAGAAGCCTTGCTGTCAATATCCGAAACATATGGTAAAAAAGGCGATGCCGCAAAGCGGGACGAGTTTATTCAGAAGGTGTTCAGTAATAAAAAGATTGATATTGACGCTAAAATTATGGCCTTTATCCCATACATCGAGAAACTGGCAAAGGATTCTTCAATAAGAGAAGAAGTGATGAAGATGTCGGATATGATTGTAGCAAACCATCCGAATGATATTAAGGCAATTACGGCACGTGCGGATGTACTCTATAATTCAGGCAAAAAGAAAGAAGCGCAGGCCGAGTATATAAAGGCAATCAATACAAGCGATGTGCCGGCAACGGTATGGATACAATTATACATACTCAACGCAGAACTGGAGGATTATGACAATTTAATTCTGTATTCGAAAAAAGGGATTGAAAAAAACCCGAAAGATCCGTTTGGTTATTTTTATAATGCCATCGCGCACCAGCAAAAAAAAGAATTTAAAGAAGCGTCAGATGTTTTGATGCAGGCATTTGACATGCAGAAAGCAAACAAAGACGATAATTCAATGTTTACACCGCAGCTGAAACTGCAGATGCTGATTTCGCTGGGTGATATTTCTTTTGAATTAAAAAACTACACCCGCTCCGACAGTTCCTATGAAGCTGCGTTGGAAATTGATCCGAACAATGCCACGGTACTTAATAATTATGCATACTACCTTTCTGAAAGAGATGATAAGCTCGAAAAAGCAGAGCGCATGAGTAAAAAATCAAATCTGCTGGTAGATAATAACTCGGCATTCATTGATACATATGCCTGGATTATGTATAAAATGAAAAATTACAAAGAAGCTCTGGAATGGATGGAACAGGCAATGGAATTACCGGATGCCCTTGAACGCCCTGAATTGCTGACGCATTACGGCGATATTTTATACAAACTTGGTCAGACCGACAAGGCCATTGAACAATGGGAAAAAGCGTTGCAAAAAGGAGGCGACAAAACCGCACTGGAAAGCAAAATTAAAAACCGGAAAATCAACTAATCTTGAAAAATTTACGAACAACAGGTAACCATGCACAATTGAATATGGGACATTTTACTTTAATACATTTTAAGAAAATTATTCTTTGCAGCCTGTTGTTGCCGCTACTGTTACTTTCATCCTGCCACCGCAGCAAAACTATTACGAAAACAGAAATCCCGGTACCGCTGGCGCCTGTTGTCGTGACCCCCGCTGTAGACCCGAATGTGCAGACTTTGCTGAAGCAATTAAAGAATAATGAAATTCCGTTTAAAGAACTTGCGGCAAAATTAAAAACCAAAGTCTCTTCTCCGGATTTGAATCAAAGTTTCACAACTAACATTCGTTGGAAAAAAGGCGAAAAAATCTGGCTGTCAATGTCTATTATTGGCATCGAAGGAGCACGCGTTTTAATTACAAAAGACAGTATTAAGATAATGGACAAAATAAATAACAGGTATATTTTAAAGCCGCTTTCGTATATAAAACAGAAGACATTGGTGGATTTGACATTTTCAGATATTGAGAATTTATTATTAGGACAGTTGATTTTTACGGACACTCTCAAAGCAAAATATGCGGATAACCCGACCAATATTGCAATAAATGCAGATGGTACGCGTTTTTTAACAAATATCCTGTTCAATAAAACCACTAAAAACCTGTCGTCCATTTTTGTAACAGATAAAAAATATGCACAAACCATTGATGTCACCTATGCAAATTATCAGCCTCAATTCGGCAAATCATTTGCCATGGATAGAGAACTGAAAATGAAAAGCGGTGTGCAGACATTTGATATGATAGCAAAGTTTCAGAGTATAGAAATCAAACAGAATTTAGAATATCCTTTTTACATAAACCCGGATTATACGATTGAAAAATAAAACTGACATATTGAGTTTATCTTTCCAGCAGACCCACCGTTCGGGGAAAAGTAATTTGTTGAAATACGGCTTAACCTTTTTGTTTCTTTTTGTCGTATTTTTTTCTGTTTCTGCACAGGATAAAAAAGCTACACTGGAAGCGAAAAAGAAAAAATTGCTGGAAGAAATTGAATTTACTCAAAAAGTACTGACCAAAACAAAAGCCTCTAAAGATGCGACGATGGCGGATTTACAGGCCTTAACAAAACAAATAGAACTTCGCCAGAAACTAATCAGAGAAGTGGAAGGGGAAATAGGCACCTACACGGAAAAAATAAACCAGAACGTCGATTCGTTAAAAAAGAAAGAAGCACAGCTTTCTAAACTAAAAGGTGAATATGCGGATGCCATTGTGCGGATTTATAAATCACAGCGCTTTACGGATAAATTATTGTTTGTGGTAAATGCTAATTCTTTTTCCGAAGCTTTGAGAAGAGTGAACTACCTCAGAAAATACGCTACGTTCCGCCAGCAGCAGGCTTCGCAGATTATCGAAAAAAAATCTGACATCAGCGGGCAAATCGCCAGTATTGATGCGAAAAAGAAAACAAAAGAACAGTTGCTTTCCGGACAGGTAAAAGAAAAAGTGCAACTGAGCAAAACCGTTACACAAAAAAATGTCGTTGTGCAGTCGCTTAAGCAAAAAGAAAAGGAACTGCAAACAAAAATAACTAAAAAGCAATCGGAAGCAGCCAAGCTGGATGCACAGATTGAAGCCATCATTAAGAAAGAAATTGAACTGGCGCGACTGGCAGAAGAGAAGAAACAAAAAGAAGCGGCGGCAAAACTGGCGGCAGCAGAAGCAGCTAAGAAGAAAGCAGCGGAAGAAGCTATAAAGAAAGCTAAAGACGCCGGAAAAGAACCGGCAAAAGCAGATATTGAAACGGTTAACAAGAAAGTGGAAACGCCTGTAAAATTGGGCAATACGCCGGAATATGACCAACTGTCGTCTAATTTTTATGGTAATAAAGGCAAACTTCCATGGCCGGTGGAAAAAGGATTTATCAGTAAGGGTTTTGGACCTTATGTAGTGCCAGGTACAACAATAAAAATGGAAAACAACGGAATCGATATTCGTACCGACGAAAATAGCAGTGTGCGTTGTGCCTTTGAAGGGAAAGTAGTTGGTATATTAAACAATCCGACATTTAAAAATGCAGTGATTATCAGCCATGGAGAATATTTTACCGTATATTCCAAATTAGCATCCGTAAATGTTTCTAAAGGACAAAAAATATCTACCAAACAAGTGATAGGTGCCGCTTACACAGATGAAGACAACATCACCGAAGTACACCTGGAAGTTTGGAAAGGAGCTGCAAAATTGAATCCGGCAGACTGGATTTACAAGAAATAGACGATTACAATTAACGAAGAAGAATGAAGTTTTCTACAATCAAATCAGTCTGTCATAAATCGTTCATCATTATTCTTTGTTCTTTATTTCTTATGCTGAATGGCTGTCAGGAAAACGACATGGCGAAAGTAAAATCCATGTTCAATGAAAAAGATGCCGATGTGGAAGTAGCCGACAGTGTAAAATTTACTTACAAGGAAGGCGCCTACATCAGAGCAATAGTAACAGGCAAAACCATTCGACGCTATACCAATTCGCAAAACAAACTCGAGTTTCCGGATGGCCTGCTGGTGAAATTTTTTGAACAGCTGAATTTGATTTCGGTGTTAAAGGCAGATTATGCGGAAAACAACGATGCTGAACAGCTCATTAAGGTTTCCGGAAATGTGTACATGGAAAATTCCCGCTATGAAATTATGGAAACGCAGGAACTAACCTGGAATATGCGCACCAAAAAAGTGTTTACCGATAAACCAATTAAAATAAAAACAACAGATAATATTATATACGGAGTTGGATTTGATTCGGATGAGGATTTTTCCAATTACACCATTCGTAAAGTAAACGGCATAGTTGCAGTAGATGACGCTAAAGGATTTAAATAAAAACGTAATACGCTGGCTCTTACTCGCCATTGTGACGCTGATAATTATAGTTGTGAAAACTATACAATATGGCTTTTTTCACGGGCAGGATTGGTTTTTATACCTGATTTTTGCGGTTAGCTGCTGGTTTATACTGCATTATAGCAGAAAATAATACAATTCGTATGTCGTAAATCATACATCCTTACTATCTTTGCTCCTATAATGGCAACTACCATATTTTTAATTTTCCTTACACTGCTTTTCTCTGCCATGTTCTCAGGCATTGAAATTGCTTTCTTGTCCGCGAATAAATTGAAAATCGAACTCAGTTACCAGCGAGGTACTTTATCCGGAAAAATTCTGAACGATTACATCAAAAATCCGTCGAAATTTATTGTTACAACGCTTTTGGGAAATAACATTGCCCTGATTTCATTTGGTATTTTATTTGCATCCCTGATTGAACCATTTCTGGAGCAATACCTGGCATCCAGATTCTTAATTCTTACCATTCAGACCATCATTTCAACATCATTGGTGTTGTTTCTCGGTGAGTTTATACCGAAAGTATTATTTAAAGTTTTTGCAGATACTATTTTGCCGGTTATGGCGGTTCCGTTCAGGGTACTTCACTGGCTGCTTACGCCGGGGGTATTATTGATTACAGGATTATCCTCTTTATTGTTTAAAATTGTAGGTGTAAAAGTTTCCGAACACGATATAGAATTTTCATCTGTCGATCTGGAAAAATTTATCAAAGACCACAACCAGACGGATGGTGAGGAAGAAGAAGAAGTGGACACCGAATTGTTTGAAAATGCACTTTTCCTGAAAAAATTGAGGGTAAGAGATTGCATGGTGCCGCGTCGTGAAATAACAGCAATAGATATCAGTGATTCTGTAGAAGACCTGAAAAAATTAATTATTGAAACCTACCATTCGCGTATTTTAGTTTATGATGATTCCATAGATAAAATTGTCGGCTATATCCATCATTTTGATTTACATAAGAAACCGGCAGATATCCGTTCTATTTTAATTCAGATTAAAGTGGTGCCGGAAACCATGCATATTCAGAAATTACTGAACGAATTCATCAAAGAAAATAAAAGTATTGCCTGGGTGGTGAATGAATACGGCGGTAC
>JADLAJ010000320.1 GCA_020848255.1 Chitinophagales bacterium | reverse complement strand
GAAAAATATCAGGAAGCATATAAAGTGCTGGATGATTACCTGAAAGCCAATAAAAGCGAAAAATTCCGTTTGCAGAAAGAAATGGATTTTCTGGAGGAGGTATTGAAGAAGCTGAAAAAACCGGCACTCACGAAAATGAGCAATCTGGAATTCAATTCGCCGAGTCTGGATTTTGCACCCTTCGAAAAAGACAATACCCTTTATTTTTCTTCCACCCGTGGAGGCAATAAAAACAATACGGATGAATGGACCGGCGAAGGCTATTCGGATATTTATACGACCCCTAAAACCGGTACCACAAAATTTAGCGAAGCCACTTTACTGGCAGCGCCATTCAATGACTTGTACCACGATGCGGAGTTTGTGCTGAGCAAAGACGGCAAGACGGCATTGTTTACGCGTTGCGGCAGTGATGCTAAAAATGTCAATGAATATTGTCACATTTATCGTACAGTAAAAAACATAGACGATAGCTGGAGTGCACCGGAACGCCTGAAATTATTTGCCGATACCATCAACGAAGGACAGGCTTTTTTATCGCTGGATGAGAAAGAATTGTATTTTGTTTCTGACAGCAAAGAAGGCTATGGTGGAAGAGATATTTATGTGGCGAAAAAGAACGTGGCCGGCGAATTTGAATATCCGGTAAACGCAGGTTCTAAAGTGAATTCGCAGGGCGATGAATTGTTTCCCGTGATTGCCGATGACAACAAATTGTATTTTTCATCGAATGGTAAAACAGGTTACGGCGGACTGGATATTTACTCCGCCACGAAAGAGGGAAAGATTTATACCAACGTACAAAATCTTGGATATGGCGTGAACAGCGGCGGCGATGATTTCAGTATCTCGCTAACGAAATCCAAAGATGATTCGGTGTTGCTAAGCGGATATATTACGTCCAATCGTCCCGGTGGCAAAGGACTGGACGATATTTATTATTTTGAAAACCGCATGGCACCGGCAGAGCCTTTACCACCAGCAGTGTTTGTGCTGAAAGTATTGGTGCAGGCAAAAACCTATCAGGATGACAATAATCCGAATACCACTTTTTTAGGTATGAAGCCGATTGAAAACGCGACGGTGGAATTGCCGAAGTTTGATAATAAACCGAACAGTTTTCAGTTCCTGCATACCGATAAAGACGGCAGGGATCAAACGCTTATTCCGAAAGGCAGCCAGTTTAAATTGAAGGTTTCCAAAATCGGATATTTAACAAGTGAAGAAAATGTAACGGCCGATTTGCCGGCGAAAGACGGCGATACCATTGTGATTCAGAAAACGATAACGCTGAGTAAGATTTACAAAAATGTAGAGATTACGCTGAATAATATTTACTACGATTACGATAAGTGGAATATCCGTGCGGATGCTGCTCAGAGTCTGGATTCCTTAGTAGATATCTTAGTAAAAAATCCGACGATAAAAATCCAATTATCATCGCATACTGACTGTCGCGGAAAAGATACCTACAACGAAACACTTTCGCAGAAACGTGCGGAAAGTGTGGTACAGTATTTAATACAAAAAGGTATTGTTGCAGACAGATTAACCGCAAAAGGCTACGGAGAAAGCATGCCGATAGAAACCTGCGAGTGTACCAAATGCACGGAAGAGCAACATCAAAGAAACAGACGAACTACGTTTAAGATTTTGAGTGAGTAGTTTAAATTTTTACAACCTTCCCGCTCTTGGCAGGTGGAAATTACAAATCCTAATTCTCGAGCAACTGAGAATACAGGTGATAAAATATTGGATTTGATGAAACATTTGATAAAATTAAAAAATGAGTCTTTTTTCTTATATAAAAAAATATTGGCCTCATAGTGTATTACTAGCTTTTGTTATATCTTATTTTTGGGTAATACGTGAGAAAAAAAGTGAAATTAAATTATTAGAATCAGAAGGAGTGATTACTAAAGCGAGGATATTTAAGAAGGTTAATAAATTAAGAAGTTCGGATAGTTATAAATATGAATTTTATGTAAGTAATATGAAGTATACTGGTGATTTATTAACATCTTCTATTTATTATGTAGATGATACAATAGAAATTATTTATTATCCAAGAGATCCTAGTATTAATAATATATCTACACCTTATAAAAATAAATAATCCGAATACGAGCCGCCCTCGCCGGGTCTTGTGACCCGCGCGAAAAACGAAGTAATTCTTAAAAAGAGAACCCTCTGGCGCGAGAGTTAGCGCAGCGCTCTCGTGTCTATTAATTCTGCCGGTCTCTGACCGCAACCGAAACACTACGCTTTAAATAACTGTGCTCATTATCGGTTTTCTTTTCTTTATTTCAGTAATGAAATTTTTACCGTGCTTGATTTTTCACTGTAGCTGAATTTACAATCATCAAAACTCGGTGCTTTAATGGTGGGTTTAATATTATTGGAAAAAGCATAGCGCTCTTTGGGAATGCCAATTGCATTTTTGTCAATTTTACCATTGTTATTTACATCATGATAAATCGCGAATGCCAGTTCACCATAGGGTAAATCTTTTATCATCACATCTATCTTGCCATGTTTAGGTTTGAAACGTAATTTTTTAAATTCATCGTTTTCATCAGGGAATTTATTTTTGGTAGTATACACACCCACTTCAATTTCGCCAGCGCTTGTTTTAAGATTATCTACCATAAGTCTCAACGCTACATTACCTGTCTTTGTTGTCGTATCCGTTGTTTTAGAAATTGTATCCGCATCGACAGTTGTTGTCATATTTTCTGTTACAGAATCTTTAGCCACAGTTTCTGCTGCAGCTGCGGAATCAGTCATGGAATTTTGTTGATTACAAGAAGCAAATAAAAAAACAACAGAAAGTATATAAGCCGATATAAATGGATGTTTTTTCATAGTATTTTAATTAAGCGGTTTTGAATATTTTATAATTAAAGATCGGATAGTTTTTGTGGTAAGGATTATATAATTTGATGGTTTGTTAGATGTTTATAAGCACTTTAAGGTGTTGCTTACAGGCTTGTATTTGAATGCTATGCTTGTGTCTATTTGCAAAAAAATGGTTTATGATATTTTCGATAGTTATTTATGTCTAGCTTTTCTTAATTCAGTTGATTTTTAAATTACCATAGTG
>JADLAJ010000319.1 GCA_020848255.1 Chitinophagales bacterium | reverse complement strand
GCCATTCAGACAGGCAGGTTTGGTGGTGTACGCTTCGCTGCGCAGGATTTCCTGTCCGTTCGCGGCCAGCAGGCGAAATACAAACTGTCCGTCTTTCTGTGTTTTGATAACAAATTTTCCCATAATGGTGTTTTTTAATGAATAAATATATAGAATTGTTTTTGGTTAAACAAAATCGTTTCCATTTAAATCCTTGATATTGCCAAAGCCGATGACATCATCCACCGCGTCTTCCTCTCTCAGTTCCGATGCCCGTTTGATAGTCTTGTGCCCGTATTTTTCCTTGATGCCATAAACGGTTTTTCTCAGCTGATTGGATTTAATATGTCCGTTGTCAAACAGGTTGAGTTGCATGGCTTCATCGTGTACAAAATCTGTGACGACAATGCCGATGCTCAGCATGTTGTTATTGATAATTTTTTCCTGCAATTTATTTTTTCTTTCAAAATCGTTCTGTCTTTGTTCCAATACATGAAATATTTCCATGCCATCCTGCAAAGGCTGATTGGTGTGGAATTTATCTTCAAAATATGTGCCATCTTCATATTTTGCGAAGAAGGAAATGCGTTTGGCAAATAATTCTTTTTTTACCAGTCTTTTTTCCAATGTGAGACACAGCATCATAAAGATATCACGCAGGTTCTGTACGTCGCGTCGCTGTTCTCTGGAGATATGCCGCATTGCCGACATGCTTTTGTATTCCTCGGTCGATTGCATATCCACTTCCTGAAAATGCAGCCGATAATACCAGTGGAGGCCGACGATGCTTTTGCAGGCTGCTTTGAGTAGCTCGGGTGAGGCCTGCCGCAGTTGCAGCGGCGTGTAAATGCCGGCCTTGTTCAGTCTGTTCTGCATGCCGCGCGAGATGCCCGGAAAATCGGTGAGTTCGAGGCGTTTGAGCACCTCATCGATATTGTCGGGAGTGATAACGGTAAGGCCGTCCGGCTTCTGTATGTCGGAGGCCAGCTTGGCGAGAAAGGCATTGGGTGCAATGCCGATGGAACATTTCAGCCAGTCGCCCACTTCATTCGTAATATCTTTTTTTATCATCCTGGCCACTTCCACCACATCCGGATAGATGTTTTTGTAGCTGCTCAAATCCACCACGGCTTCATCAATACTTTTCGGCAACACATCTTCCGAATACTTCTTCAGCACCTGAATAAAACGGGTGTGAAAAGTGCGGTATTTATCGGGATTGGTTTCCAAAGGCACGAGGTCGGGACAAATCCGGATGGCTTCGTTCAGCCGCATGCCCAGTTTGATGCCTCTTTGCTTGGCTTCGATAGAAGGCGCAATGACGCAGCCGTATTTGCCGGTATACACACACACCGCCACCGGCCGGCCGCGCAGCCAGTAATTGGTCTGCTGCTCACAGCTGGCGAAGAAACTGTTCATGTCCACAAACAGGACACGCGCTTCAGGTTTTGGTTGCAGGCTGTTCGCTTTCATAGAGTCAAGATACTTAAATTCTGAAAACAACATCAAATTTTAACGGTCAAAATCTGAAATCTTACGGCTGAAGTCCTAAATTAGCCATATGAATTTACCAGCCAATATCGCCATCGGATCCGACCATGCCGGCTTCGAATATAAGGAAGCCATCCGACAATATCTGTCGCAGCAACAGGTTGCTGTAGAAGACCTCGGTACTTACAGTACGGAAAGCTGCGATTATCCGGATTATGCCCATGCGGTGGCTCGTGCCGTGGAGGAAGGTCGTGTGCCATTCGGGATTCTGCTGTGCGGAAGTGCCAATGGTGTGGCTATTACAGCCAATAAACATCAGAAAGTACGGGCAGCACTGTGCTGGCAAAACGAGATTGCCGCACTGGCCCGTCAGCATAATGATGCCAATGTTCTGTGTCTGCCTGCCCGCTATATCACCATTGATGAGGCGCTGGAGATGGTGCATACTTTCCTGACGACCGACTTTGAGGGTGGTCGCCATCAGAAGAGAGTAGAGAAAATCTAGAAAATTTCAGATTTGGGATTTCAGATTTAGCTTAAAATGTCTGCTAAGTCACTAAAAATTAACATAAAATCCGCATTTTCCCGGCGGCTAATTTCCTCATTAGCTAATTAATACGTATCTTTGCAGTCCGAATTTTCGGGATTTTAAAAATTATTAATCATGAGCAATTACGAAACGGTTTTTATTACAACGCCCGTACTCTCTAATGATGAGTACACAAGAACCGTAAAAAAGTACACAGAGCTGGTAGAAAAAGCCGGTGGAAAGGTGGTTCACAAAGAAGATTGGGGTATCAAACAACTGGCGTACCCAATCCAGAAAAAAACAACAGGTTTCTACACCTTGTTGCAATTTGAGGTAGATCCTCAGTTTATCCGCAAATTTGAAGTGGAGTTCAAACGCGATGAGAACATCATGCGTTTCCTCACCACCAGACTGGATAAACATGCGTTGGCTTATGCGGAGCAGCGCCGAAACAAATTAAGTGGTAAATCTCAAAAAGCGGAGGCATAAGATGGCAACTCACGAAGAAATCAAGTTCTTAAACTCGCCTAAAATTGGCTTGCAAAGAAAAAAATACTGCAGATTCAAAAAAAGCGGTATCAGATATATCGATTACAAAGACCCTCAGTTTTTGTTGAAATTTGTAAATGATCAAGGTAAATTGTTGCCACGTCGTATTACCGGAAACTCTCTGAAGTTTCAGCGTAAAATTTCACAGGCAGTGAAAAAAGCACGTCACATCGCTATTTTACCTTATGTTACTGACCTTTTAAAATAATACAATCATGGAAGTCATTTTATTAAAAGATATAGAAAACTTAGGGGTAAAGTTTGACGTGGTTACGGTGAAACCGGGCTATGGTCGCAATTACCTGATTCCGCAAGGCTTTGCTCAGGTAGCAAACTCTTCGAATCTGAAACACAACGAAGAAATCAAAAAACAACAGTCTGCAAAAATTGCCAAACTGATTGAAGATTACAAAGTGCTGGCAGAAAAACTGAAAGCAAGCAAAATCGTAGTAGGCGCGAAAGCGGGTACAACCGGTAAATTGTTTGGCAGTGTAACGAATATTCAGGTAGCAGAAGCTCTGAAAAAACAATTCGACCTGACAGTAGACAGAAAGAAAGTGCATATCACCGGTGAAGTAAAAGAACTGGGTACGCACAAAGCAACCGTTAACCTGTACAAGGAAGTGGTAGCTGAAATCGAGTTTGAAGTAGTAGGTGAATAATTAAAACGCTGATACACTTTTATAGTAGAAATCGCTGAATGAAAATTCAGCGATTTTTTTTAAATATTTTCCTTATGTTTGTATCAGTAAATGAATGATAGAATGAAAAAGATTACGTCTCTTGTTGTTATAATACTTGTTAGTATTGCAATAAGAGCAATTACTTGTAATATCGTAGCATTGTTCTCTGACTATAGACAATATATTGGGATTGTTGTTTCTGAAAATAATTGGTCAGTTACAGGAAATCATACCATAGAAATTAACACCAATGAGTTGCCAAATGGCATTTATTTTTATCGCGCTGATATAGATAAATTATACACAGGTAAAATCGCAAAAATAGAATAATATTATTTGTATATAAGTATAATTAATTTTGTAATTGTATGAATATATATACTGTTGTTTTTATTTTCTGCTCTACTGTCAGTGTCGGACAGAATATGATAGATAATCCGAGTTTTGAGAATATTAAATTTGGTGGATGTGTTTCTCCATCACCCCCAATTGGGTTTGGAGTTGCTAGTGATACTCTGCTGATTTTTCAAACAGTTTATTATTGGAATGATGCATATTATTGCAGTAATAATGAACCTGGTTGGGCTGGTGGAGCAGCTATTTATACAAGGAATTGTGGAATGGCGCCAAATGCTCAATTAGGTAATCCAGAACCCAAAGATGGTAATGCATATATAAATATTGGCATTATTAATAATGACAGAAGAACTATAGATAGACGATCCTATTTACAAACTATACTTAGGCAGCCAATGCAAAGCCATAAATATTATAAAGTTAGTTTCTGGGCTCGTTTACCATTTAAAAATTCAACGTATAAAAACATACTGGCAACAAACGCAATAGCAGCATATATAACTAATAATCGACCTGTTAACTGCATAGATTCTGTATATGGATTTATTAATGCACAACCACAAATTAGATTG
>JADLAJ010000318.1 GCA_020848255.1 Chitinophagales bacterium | reverse complement strand
CGTACTTTCGCAGACGGATCATTATCATATTTCGGATCACCGATGGCGCCAAATAAAATAGCATCACTGCCTAAGCAAAGTTCATGGGTTTCATCCGGATACGGATTTCCGGTTTCATCAATCGCTGCGGCACCAATTAAACCATAGTGGTATTCAAACTGGTGGTTGTATTTTTTCTCAATCGCTTTCAGTACGTTCACTGCCTGTTCTATAATCTCAGGACCAATGCCGTCTCCCGGCAAAACTGCAATCTTCTTGTTCATACTTCAAAAATAAACAACCTGAATGTATAAATTATCTGTATTGTGTTATTAAATTTATATTGATAGATTTCATGTATTGAAGTTATTCTCTTTCATAACGATGTTGCTGGCTGTAATGAATTATTCATACGGCAATGAAAGTGTCATTTCTGCTCAGAAAGAGAAAGCCATTAAATTGCTGGTGTACGATGAGCAAACGGTATCCGCATTAAAAATATTCACGCAGGAAATTACAAAATCCGCTCAGGAGAAAAACACAACAAAAACAGCCGACAACATCTACTGGATCAGCGAATGTCTTTTCAGGCTAAAAAAGCTCACATACCTGGATACACTGCTGCAAAAGGGAATACCATTTTCACAAAAGCATAATTTTGATGCTTTTTCAAAATTGAAGACGTTAGAAGGAAAATACCTGATAGAAAAAGGGAATTACAAAGACTGTATACAAATGCTGACTGGATTGTTCGCACAAATTAAAGACACTACTCTTCTTTGCGAAATACGACTGACATTGGCAGATGCCAATCAGCGGCTGCAATTGCTGGATCAAAGTAAACTCCATTATGAGTATGTGCTAAAAAACGCCATGGATATTGTGCAGCGAGCCAGAGCAAACAACGGATTGGGCAGTTATTATTGCATTTTGTCAGATTTTAATTCAGCCGTCCTCTATTACAACAATGCATTTAAACTGTTTCAGCAAGAGCTGGGCGAACAGCATTCCAGAATCGGGCAGGTGCATTACAATCTGGGATTGATTGCGGACAGGAAGTTCGATTTATATGAAGCGGAACTACATTTCACTAAAGCCTTGCAACTATACAAAAACCGGCTCGGCGATCTGCATCCGAGAACGGCCGAAACCTATGGCTCTCTAGGCAGTCTGTTTTTTATGAAAGACAATCCCGGCAAGGCCCTGTATTATTCTGTGAAGGAACGGGATATTTTACTGCAATTGTATGGCAAAGACAATCCTGATCTGGCCTATAGTTACCTCAATTGCGGTAAAATATATTACTTACTGGATGACAAAATACAATCAGAACAGCAACTACTGCTTGCCCTTGATCTGGTGAAAAAATATTTTGGAGTAAATCACAATTTATATCCGCAATGTATGGTTGAACTGTCGAAAATATACACCGACAGAAAACAGTTTAGCGAAGCTGAAAAGATTTTATCAGCATGCATAAAACTCAAACAAAAGAATTCTGATGAGCTTTTGGCCGACTTGTATTTGCAGTTGGCACACAATTACTTACAACAACACAAGACTGACAATGCACACAAGCACTTTGCCTTAGCGAATAGGATTTATATCAGTGTTTACGGAGATAAAAACACACATTCTGTTGAGGCAGTATTGGGCTTGTCTGATTGCTATTTACAAAAAGAAGATTTTAAAACTGCATATTCTTATGCGCATCTTGCATTTGCTAAAACAACCCAGAATAATAAAATCATATTACCCTATGACCATTGGGAATGTTTACTGCGTGCAATAGCCTGCAAAAAAGAATTATTAATCCAAAATCTCATTACACATCCGGACATAAAATCAGAAATTGAAAACATAAAACATGTTATTGCTGAAGCAACGCTTATCAAACAAACTTATTACTCCACCGGCAGTCAGTTATACTATGCTGAGAAAATGGCAGAATTGAATGAATTAGGTATTTATTTTCTTACGCACTTTTATAAAAAGACAGATACTTATTTTCTGGATAATCTGTTGTTTTTTGCAGAAAACAGCAAGGCAAACCTGTTACGGAACAGAATAATCAACTATAAGGCAGAGGAAATTCTGCCTCTGTCTGAAAAAGCTAAATCATCCGCTATTACAGGCAGACTGAATTATTTTATTTCCTTAAATGAGAATCAAGAGACCACCCCGTTTAACATCAACGACTCGATTTTATTTTACCAGAATCTCTACGAAACCTTTTCAAAATCCATTGAAAAAAAATATCCGAAAATCTACCGGCTGAAATACGGTGAAGTTCCCTTAAGCGCTCGGCAAATTCAAAACCAACTACCAAAAGACTATACCTTTCTCGAATATTGCAACGATGGTACAACTTATTATTGTCTGGCGGTTTCAAAGAACCACATTACTTATAAAGTTTGCGGCAACAAACATCGCGCTGATTCTCTGATTGCCACCAATCAGCAATTGATAACAAACAAACATTACAATACCGGCATCAGTCATCAGTTATTTAAAATTCTGCTGCCTCAATCATTACATGAAAACCTGCTCGTTTCAGCAGACGGCAGGATTTATGATGTCCCTTTTGATGCCTTATCCTGCGATCGGGAGCAGCCGGATTATATACTCTACAAACATCGCATCCAGTCTGTTTTTTCCGCCGGAACCTACTTTAATCATCAGCCGCCGGTGGAAAACAAACGCATTATTGGTTTTTATCCGGATTTCACCAATTCTCCTTATGCCGTTTTAAACAACTCGGAAGAACACGATGCGTTAAAATTATTTTCCAATTACAATGTGTACCATAAACAAAATGCTGTAAAGGAAAATTTTATCGCGCAATGCAACACGTCGGGCATTATACACATTGCATCTCATTTGATTACGGACACTCTTTCACCGCTGAAGTCATTTCTTGTTTTTCAGCCCGACAGCAGCAACTATTCTCTTTCTATTAATGAAATATGGAAACTAAAGACCAACTGCCAGCTGATTACCTTAGCCTCCTGCCAAAGTAATTTTGGCAAGCATCAAAATGGAGAAGGGATACAAAATTTTGCCTGGGCTTTTCATTATGCGGGAGCCCGGAACATTTTATCAACGGAATGGAACGCTTCTGACAAATCGACTTCAGCGATTATCAGTGACTTTTACAGAAACCTGAAAAATGGAAAAAATAAACAGGAAGCTCTTCAACTGGCGAAGATAAATTACCTGCAACACACCGATGCTATTGGCGCACAGCCGTTTTTCTGGTCAAACTTTTATCTGTACGGCGACGAAACCGAATTAAGTATTTCTCCCTCCTTTCTGGTAAAATTCTGGTGGATGCCTGTTTTCCTGCTTTTACTTTGTTATCTTGCAATGGTAATTATCCGAAAAGTATACAGTAAGAAACAATATGACCATTTATAGAATTCTCTGGCGAAATGCATTGGTGTATATGCTGCTGTTTGTGGTATTGCTCATAGCCGGTACTGCAGGATATATGTTACTGCAACACTTTACGTTTATAGAAGCACTTTACATGACCACCATCACACTGGCTTCTGTGGGGTTCTCCGAAACCCGTCCGCTGGATAGCACCGGAAGGGTCTTCACTATCTGTTTAATCCTGGCTAATCTTGGTATACTGACTTATGTGGTGACAAAAATTTCAAGATTTTTATTTGACGGAGAATTTATAAAACTATACAAACAACTTTCTATGGAAAATAAAATTGCGACCCTCGAAAATCACGTAATTGTTTGCGGTTGCGGACAAAACGGTTCTGAAGCAATTAAGGAATTACGAAAAAGCAATCTGCAGTTTGTTGCCATTGATAAAACTGAACCAGCATATATAAACGAACTTCCGTATTTCATTCTTGATGATGCTACACAGGATGAAGTATTATTACGCGCCGGCATTAAAAAGGCTAAAGCAATTCTGATTACACTGCCGAATGATGCCGAAAATATGTTTGTGGTATTAACGGCTAAAGAACTAAATCCTAACGTTACCATCATCAGCCGTGCATCAAAAGATACTTCTGTAAAAAAAATAAAAGCTGCCGGAGCGCACAACGTAATTATGCCGGATAAATTAGGCGGCGTTCACATGGCAAGCCTTGTGCTGTTTCCGGATGTGAAGGAGTTTATTGATGTAATGAGCACTTACCAGAACAATGGCATTAAAATAACGGAACTGGTGCCGACTAAAAATCAGACCTTACAACAATTGAATTCCTGGCAGATTTGCGGAGCTACCGTGTTAGGTATTAAACAACAAAATGGAGAGTACATAGTGAATCCTTTATGTGAATATTCCATTGAGCTTACTGACCGCGTAATTGCAATGGGCAATAAAGAACAAATCAACCAATTAAAAAAAATTATCTAATATCAACTGAATTCTCATTTTTTGGGTCTAACTTTAATGTATGTTGTTGCCTTTAGAATATCATTTTCCGGATAACACAATACCGGCTAAACGATTAGATAAATTACTGGCTTCCGGATATTTCAGAACCGGCAACTACCTTATGCGCACAAGGGTGCTTTATTTCAATGATGAAATTCTGAACACACTGCACATCCGTATTCTTTTGCAGGAACATCATTTTTCTAAAAGCCTTCAAAAAATACTGAAAAAAAACAAAGAGAAATTCACCTACAGCATTCAGCCTTTTAACATCACCATAGAAAAGGAGTTGTTATACAAACAACATAAAAAACGATTTAAAGGAAATGCATCTACCAGCTTGTCGGGTTTTATGTATGACAACTACAACAAAAACATCTTCAACACTTTTGAGATAAATATTTACGATGAAGGCAAACTGATTGCTTTCAGTTTTTTTGATGTGGGCATTACGAGCATGGCCAGCATCATTGGCATTTTCGACCAGCAGTACTTAAGTTACAGCTTAGGCATTTACACCATGCTGCTGGAAATGGAGTACGCAAAATCCATGCAGTTCAAATACTATTACCCGGGCTATGTAGCCTATGAACCCTCTCAGTTTAATTATAAGTTGCGACTGGCAGACAGTTTTGAATTTTACGACTGGTACAGTAAACGCTGGATTTCATTTGAAAAACGAAATAAGAAAACGAAAGTCAATGATTTCTTTAATGAAAAGATGAAGCACGCAAAGAAGTGGCTGGATGTTTTTAAATTACCGTACCAAGAATTATTCTACCCTTATTTCTACATGGGTAGTATGTATCCGAAATCCGATTGTGTGAAAGGCGTGCATCATTTGCAAATTCAGGATTTTGACATCGAAGGTTTATATTATATCGTGGAATTTCATCCCGAAAAAATGGAACTGATGCTTTCAGGTGTAACGGTACACAAATATCAGTTTGAAGACTACATCGATTTTTCCGAAACCTACGATTCTAAAAAATGGAAACGGGTTTTATTGTACCTGCATCCAACGATTGTAGTGCGCAATGAATATGAATTGTACGCCGGTTACATTTTTTTGCAGGATTTATTCAAACAGCATTTATTGCCGCCCCCCGTTCCAAACACGGAATTTCAGAATCCGAATCTGAACAGATAATAATCAGAATAATGAGTTTTATAAAAAACATGTCGTTTATTCTGCTTTAACTTTTTTTCGCAAAGAATTGTAATTCTCAAACTATTAAAACCATTGACAGCATATCCAATGCATTTCAAAAACGCTTAGACACTGGTGTTGAGATGTTAAAATGTACCAGAGATTTTTATCTTCAAATGGATAGCATGCTGAATGTTGTTTATAATAAACTCAGAACTAAATTAAATACTTCAGAAAAAGATATCCTAAAAAAAGAATAGCTTACGTGGTTAAAGAAAAGAGATGTCTATTTTAAAAAAGAGAATCAAAAATTTCAACAAAAGTTTGACAGTAATGAATGGGGAAGCGATATGTATATGATAATTTATGAGGAGGAGGCTGAATTTGTTAAAGGCAGAACGATTGTATTGTTAAAACGAATAAAAGAAAAAACACCTTAATTTGTAGTATTCATTTTTAGAAT
>JADLAJ010000317.1 GCA_020848255.1 Chitinophagales bacterium | reverse complement strand
CGGAGATTCTTTTAAACATTACTCTTCTTTTATCAGCAAATAGCTTTCACAATCATTGGCAAAATTCACTTTCTTAAAATGATAGACTTCCGGATGCGTTGTCAGGTTCAGCCAGGTCGAATCTTTTTTAAGCCTGGTTTCTTCTTTCAGTTGCTCATTCATCAAAATTATATCGATTCTCTTGTCTTTCAGAATGTCTTTAAAAGTTACGCTTAAAGGCATTTGTTTTAACATATACTCCGTATTGAATTGTTCAAATTTTTCAGGTTCATTAAACATCATGTGTACATTCAGAATATTGCTAAAGATGGTGTGTTGCCCCTTCCATTCTTGAGTGTTCATGAAGTGAATGAATTTTTGTGTGCACAGATTTTTCATTTCCGGAACCGATTGAATGGTGTTGAATTTTGTTGCCTTTGGTGACAGAAAGAATAAAACAACGGCAAGTGGTAATACAAACAGGCGGTTTATTTTAAGGTTTTCCAGCACAGATGAAAGAAGAAACCCTAGCAGCAATGCCACCCAAAGTACCTGCATCATGATATAATGCTGGCGCGGAAAAATAACGACACAAATGCCAATACTTGGGATACTGAAAGCAAATGCTAAAATTAAAATAGTTTTATGCTCTTTTAGTTTCCCAAAGAAAGATGTTCTGATGTTTTTATTAAATAGTGAAATGATAATAAAGAGAACCAGTAATCCAATCAGTACTTGTTTCTTTTTCATGCCCGGAATAAGAAAGAGCGGTGTGACGAAATTCAACACAAACAACGCAAAAGATACGATATACATTTTCAGTGTAAACAGGAAATGAGGAATACACAATGTAAAATGTTTCATCAATATTTCAGGAACGGTTTTGCAATCGCCAAATAATGGTTTCGTGAAATCAATCCATTCTATAATGGCGTTTAAATTGCTGTGAGTACGCATTCTGTAGGCAATGGCATAATGCTGGCAAAATGCAATATACATTCGATTGATATTCGAGTAAGTGTCGGCAGGTTTTCCATATACAAAAAATAAAATGAATGCAGTTGCAAAAAGCAAAATAAGTAAGGGGATTTTTGAAGTGATATTTTTGTAGTCACGAACAGCGAGTAAGACTGCAACCACACCGCTTATTTCCGCCACTATCAGTAACTCTGGTCGTGCAAATGCCGCGATAAAGGTTACAAAGGAAAACAGGATTACTTTGGTAACTGTTGACGTGATATTTCTGATAAAAATAAAATAGAGTAAGTATACAATAAGCACGAAGTTGGATATCCTTGGCCAGGCGTTTATATTTACATCGGAAAAAAGATAACAAAAAGCAATCAGGAAGGCAACAATTAGATGAATATTATATCTTAGTAAAAAAATAAACAATAAAAGGCCTGCACCTATTGCTCCAATTTTATAATTGAAATAATACAATGTCATTGGATCTGAAGTAAAAACAGATAAAAACTTGTACCATAAATTATAGGTTGGCCCCCAGTTTTTAGCTATTTTATCAAACAGGTTTAATCCGTTGCGTAAATATTCCGCTTCGTCTGCTAATAATATATCCAGATGTCCCTGTAAGCCTGCAGCCCATTTCCAGCCTGCAATAAATAGTGCAGAAATACAGCAAAATACCAGTAAATAATATGTCTTTTTGTTGTTGAGCATCGTTTATTTTGCAACACCTTTTTGATATAGTTTTACAATGTATCTGTCTTTCCAGTCTAAAATAGGTTTTTCAAATTTGTTATAAGTTAATTTTGAAAAATAATAGAGCAGCAGCAGATAGAATAGTAAGCCGGTAAACTCTGAAATAAATACGGGCAGTTTTCTTTGTAATATTTTTGCCAATAATAATCCAAACGGCAGAAAAATAAACTGGAATATATACAGGTTGTAGGTTAATACGCCGAGTTTTACAAGCAGCTTGTTAGTGAATATGGTGATTTTATCAGGATAAGCAATTACAGCACCAAACAATACGATACAAAAACAATTCGCCATGGTATCCAGATAAGCATATCCGTAATTTAAGTAATAGTATTTGTCTTCACGTAATGCTTCGTAAAATGGAATATTTAGGTTGACAGAAGTGAGATAACTTGTGTAAAACATTAAAAATAAAAATAATAAACCGAAGAAAATAGTCAGATAAATCCAGATTTTTCTTCTTTCTACTTTTATTAAGGCTAAAAGGATTCCGTAAAAGAAAGTATCAATTTGAAACAACGCATTGCGCGATAAAATGAGCGTAACAAGCTCGTGGTCATCCGTATGCTTATTCATGTGCAGGTAGCCGACGATTCTCATTATGGGAATGGCGATCAGCATAAAGATGCCTATAGGCTTTAAAAATTGCTTCGGCGTAAAAAACAGAAAAAAGAAGAAGACCACATAAAACTGCTCTTCAAAACTCATAGACCAAAGATGAGGTGTATAGATAGTATGCAAGGTCATTTTTTTATCTACGATATACTGAATTGTTTCGCGGTAGTTATAGGTAAAGGTGAGCAGCATCGCACCGTATTGTTTGAATTCTGTCAGTAATCCGAAATCCGTTTTAAATATTTTTTTAAAAATGAAATATAGCGGAATCAGCATCCCTAAATAAAAGAAGTACAACGGAAATGTTCTTACAAACCGTTTAAAACAATATACTTTCAGGCATTGCCACATAGACGTGGTTTTATCCATGTCTTTCAACAACGTCTTGGTGATAAAATAAGCAGACATGATAAAAAAACTATGTAACCCGAAATAGGCTATGTACGCAGGCATATTGTAAGTAGTGAAGCGATAGTGTAAAATCAAAATCAGTAAACAGCAAAACCCGCGAATTCCGTCAAAAGATTTGAAGTATGAAATGCTCTTATGTTGTATGGTGTTTTCGCTTGTCATGAATCTTTTTTAATCTTCGCAATTAATTTATCTTTCATGTTTATGAAATACAATTCATACTTGTAATAACTCAGTTTTGAAAATTGAATGATGGAAGTTAAGCAAACAATTAAGCAGATTAATTCATTTAAAAACAAAGGAATTTTCGTCTTCAGGAATTCATATACGAGGAAGTAAGTCAGGAAAATAAAGATGTACTGATATACATAAGAACCGAAAGAGAATTTGCCGTATTCAACCAGGTTTTTATTGAGTAAAAGCGGGAACTCATCGGCAGTATTGAAAACAAGATATAAGAACGCAAAGCAACCTAAATTCAGCAAAATATCGATATACATCGCAGCACCGCATCTTGCATAAATATCATACCGTGATATCATTTCATAGAATGGAATATCAAATCGCTGTTGAATAAAATATAAGTTGATTATTTCCTGTAAGATTAATACCGCAATGGTTCCGTAAAACAAATATCTTATTTTCTTCAGTTCTATTTTAGGATATAAAGCAATCAGAATACCGTAGAAGAAAGCATCAAACTGAAAGAAACTATTGCGTATCATGGCGAAGCCAATCAGGAAATAATTATCAGTTTGTGTGTGTAAATAAAAGTAACCCAGAATTCTGATTATCGGGAACGCTAAAATCATTGTGAAACTAAGTCGCTTCAATGATTTTTCTGATAAAAAAAATACTAAAAAAGGAATGATAATATAAAACTGCTCTTCCATGGAAATCGACCACAAATGAGGAAACATATTGGATGTATTTTGTGTGTCATCCACAACGAAAATCGAAATTAAGTCTCTGAAATTATAAGTAAACGAAAAAAGCAATAACCCGTATCGTTTTATTTCAGTAAGCACACCGTAAAAATCGTGGTGAAAGAAAAATTTGAAAATAACGGCAAACAGGATAAAACCAAAAATATAGCCGAAATAAACCGGAAAAATCCTCAGAATTCTCTTGATATAAAACTGCTTAAAGAAAAAGCTGAAACTTTTCGATTTCTGTTTGTCTTTCAATAATATCTTGGTAATCAAAAAGGCAGATGCTACAAAAAAACTATGTAAGGTAAAATTAGCAAGCGTACTGGGAACTTTAAAATAGGTAAAATGCAAATGCAAAATGAAAATGGAAAAAGCCAGCAGGCCTCTTGCACCATCAAATTGTTTGAAATAATTTATTGATTTAACCGGCTCTTTTGTAGTCATAACTTGTAACCAAAGATATAATAAAAATGGTATAGATTAAATTATCCGTACAAAGTATTTTAGACTTCGGTAAAATCTATATTTTGAATTATCTTTGTTATTCTATATGCCTAAAGCCATCGTCACCGGAGCCGCAGGTCACATCGGTTATCATGTGACAAAAGTCTTATTAGCTAAGCAATATGACGTGCATTTGCTCGTCCGTAGTGTTAATACAAATATTATTGAATTGCAGGAAGCCGGTGCAAAAGTGTATCCTTGTAACCTGTTTGAGACACCTTCTTACGCTTCCATTATAAAAGACGCAGATGTATTGTTTCATTTGGCTGCAGAAAATACCACTTCCATGTCAAACGCCTCACGCGTACTGGAAAACACAGATAAGCTGACACAAACCGTATTAAATGCCTGTCATGAAAATCAGGTACAAACGGTTATTTATACCAGTTCCGTAGTGGTGATTGGCAGAAGTCCGGATCCCAATAAACCTTTAACGGAAAAAGATGTCAATCCGTTTGCAGAAAGCCCTTATGTTTTAGGAAAGATGCAGGCAGAAAAGTTTGTAGCTAATTTCATCCAGCAGCACAATTACGATATTCGCAGAGTGTATCCATCCTGGGCAGTTGGCAGCAACGATCCTCGCTTAACACCACCACATAAAGTCATCAAAGATTTTCTTGAAAAAGGAGCACCCGTATATTTTGATGGCGGCATTTCTATTGCTGCTGTCGAAGAGATCGCCTTAGGACATGTGCTGGCCTATGAAAAAGGCAAATTCGGAGAAACCTATATTCTTTCCGGTGAAAACATCACCTTCAAAAAACTATATGAACTTCTGGTGGCAAACAGCCGTCAGAAAATGCCGATGCTGAAATTGCCAAAACTTGCCATTGTTTTAGCATCCTGGATTTTTACAAAACTATTTAAATTATTAGGGAAAGAATTTCCTATCAGTCCTGAGTATGCAAAAGCCGTTGTCGGTTCTTTTTCCTGGTACGATTGCAGCAAAGCAAAAAACGAATTAGGATACCAGACACAGCCGGTGGAAGAAATTTTAAAGAATGCCGTTGCAGATGCAAACAGGAAAATATTAGGTGTTCATTTATTAGGAAAGAAAACAAATACGCGTCATTCCGAACAACAACTTCATCCTGAACTCACACCACGTCATCCTGAACTTGTTTCAGGATCTGAATTACTCTTAATTACAGGCGTTCCGGGCTGGCTGGGAAATCGAATGATTGATATTTTAATCAATGGCGACCGTTTCGGGAATCATCAAAGTAACAGAAAAGTACGCGTGTTGTTAGAGCCAAGATTTAAAGGTTTACTGAACCTTCCGTCTAATTACGAAATCGTATATGCGGATATTACCAATAAACAACAGGTAAGTGATGCCGTGAAAGGTGTAACAGCCGTTTTCCATCTTGCAGGTGCCATTTATCCTAAACATATTGATGTACTGTATAAAGTAAATGAAGAAGGCACGAAGAATTTAGTAGATGCCTGCATTGAAAACAATGTGCGCCGTATAGTATTTATGTCAACGGATTCTACCTGCGGACACGGAACAGATGCTAAACCTGTTTTTGATGAACACACGCAGGCAACGCCGTATAAAAATTATGGTAAGAGCAAATACTTAGCAGAAAAATACATTTTAGATAAAACGAAAGAAGGAAAAATTGACGGCACCTCCTTGCGCGGTTTCTGGTTCTTCGGGCCCTTTGCACCGGCACGTCAGCTGACCTTCGTAAATATGTTTCACTGGCCGCGACAGATTGTATTTGGCAACGGAAAAAATTTGCGCAGTATTTCTCACACGGATAATATTATCGAAGCATTTTTTCAGGTGGAAAAGAATCCGGCTACTTTTGGCAACTGGTACTGGATTGGCAACGACCAGCCGCATCCAACGGTAGATATTATTTACTCAACGATTGCACATGCATTGGGTGTTACTTACAAACCCTTTTATATTCCGAAAATCATGTGCCGTGGTTTTGAACTGTTTGATGATATTCTCGGCAAATTTAATTACCTGCATCCCACCATACACGCTGCCGGAAAATTCGACTATGATATCGCCGGAAATATTGATAAAGCGAAAAGAGACTTTGCTTATCATCCGAAAGTTACGCTCGAAGATGCAGCAAAAGAATTGAAAGAAATGACACTTCGGTAAATTTAGCGTGTGAATTTCGGATGATGCTGGTGGTGGTCTCAAGTTGAGCCTGTCGAAACTTAATCCAGTCTCTTAAATCCCATATTAAACGTAAATCCCTGGTATTTGCCGTTCATGACAAATTCATCGTCGGTCAAATTGATGATTTTGTGATTTTCCGTCCCGTCTT